>NZ_JAYSJZ010000105.1:0-53525 GCF_043726815.1 Lacisediminihabitans sp. | reverse complement strand
GTTCGATTGGTCTGTGGTAAGAGCAATTTTCCCTGATTAGACAGGCATTCTCTGTTTAACGCGCCGCTACCCTCAGAGCCCGACCGGTGGATTCAGGCTTAGCGCTCGGCCCTAGATCGGCCTGGAGTCCCGATATTCCGTCTGGCGCTCGGGGCGCGATTTGCCAGCCACGTTGGAGGACGGCGAATGCTCGGTTCAGCGCGACGCTTGATCACCTTGAATTTCATAGCTTGCTTTTCCACCAGCATCCAACTCGCCCATCCGAACGGTATAGCCAGAACAACTGATAGCAGGATGAACACCGCGACCGGAAGCGACTGGTCGGGGAAGACTATCGCCAGTATTTGCTGGACGGGAAATGCGTAAATGTAGATTCCGTAAGAAATGTCATTGCGCGCGCCAACCCGGTGCAGAGGCAGCCGGATTCCCAAATAGAGCATGAGATATGCCACTGGGATTCCAGCAAACGCTTGAAATGTGCGGGTGAAGATCGTAACCAGCAGCAAGGCCAGGAAGGCCAACGCCCAGGGCCACGTCATCGGTAGCCATTTACGGGATTGGAAAGCGAGCGCGCCTGCAGCGAAGAAAGTTGAAAGCCTCGCCATCCTTAAGACCTTGTCAGGAACCGCAAACAAATCAAAGAGGTGCAGACAGGTTATGGCAGTTCCCACGACGAGGATACCCACGATCGCTACACCCAGGAATCGACGGGGGACAAGACTGACGAGAAATCCAATGCCGATGTAGCAGAGAAATTCGTAGAAAAGCGTCCACAAAGTGCCATCCCAAGAGCCTGGGAATGGCACTCCTTGAAGGGTGCCCGCTATCCCGAACTGACGCATCATTAGCGCGACATTGCTCAAGACGTAGGAGGAACCCGCGCCGAACGTCCATGTGCCGTTTCCTAGAAGGAAAACGGAAATGGGCGCGAACCCAAAGGCCACCACGAGGAGAGCCACTATGAATCCGGGATAGATGCGCAGAAATCGTCGCCAAAAGTAGTCGAGCAGTGATCGTGAATGTATTCGACTACCGGTGATAAGGAATCCAGAGATCGCGAAGAAGCCCGCAACGGCCCAACCGCCGAGATCCTGATCCCCAATCCCTATGCCTGCGCCGTATCCGCCTATGGGCCATGAATGCGAAACAACAACTAGGGTCGCCAGAGCGAGTCGAAGTGCGTTCAGGCTGTTTCGGCGAGGATCGAAGGTGTCAGCAAGAGAATGGCTCGCCGCTGACATCTCGTTCACAGTCGCCCCCCCATCTCCGCAGTGTAGCGCGGTTCAAATCCGCCGTTTCAGCGATCACGACGAACGAATTTGATCGCTCCGGTGCGAGGACGCCAAGGTCGCGCTTTATCAATTCGAAAACTTACGCGCGACCGATCCGCTGGCCTATGTCACTGTGGTCGACCCCCTTGCTTTGGGGGTGCAGGCACTCGAATGTGCGCTGTTCGTTTCAATGAAATTCGCATATTCTCGAAGGATCAATTAGCTACCCGCCCGAGGGGAGCCGGCCATTCGAGGACATCGTGACCCGTTTAGACCAGCCACTCGGGCATTCCGAGCGATCCTTTAGTAGCCCCTCGCGCCGAGCATTCCTGTTCGGGTCTGCGGCTCTTGCAGTGGGTGGGCTGGTGGCGATTGACCAGGCACCAGCTCGGGCCGCAGACACTGCGACCATAGCGCGAGCATCGGCGTTGTATGTGAATTTCGGCAACGGGTTGACCTTGCGTAACGGAGTAGCAGCGAGCCTTACTGGTGCCACCTACGGGACTGGGATGATTCGTTCGGCTGGCACCAATCTCTTAGGCAGCGTGCTCCCATTCGCCGGAGCCAATGTCACGGAAAACAAGCTACCGACTGGGCTGACCTGGCAAGGCACGTCCTCTCCGAAGGTGTTGAAGTCGGTATCGGCGGAGGGATTGGTCTTCACGGGTTCGACAACTACCGCCTCGCCGAGTTCTTTCGGCGGAATAAGAACTTCGATTGATGTTGCACAGCCTGGGCAGACTGTACTGCTGAGCCTTCGATCAAACATTGGGGGGCTCACTGGCGACCCGAACGCTTCTATCGTTGCTTTCCTTTTTCGCGAGAGCGACCAGACTTCGACGATGGCCGTTCGAGTTCACAATGTCCAGGAACCAGTTAATGGTGTCTCGATCATTCGAATGAAAGCACCGAACACCGGAACGGAAGGATTCCAGCTCGTGCTCTCGACGCAAGCGGGGAAGCCTGGCCCTGGTCAGAGCGCGAGTATCGGTCTCGCGCAATTGCTCGTGCTGAACGAGCCAGCTGCTGCCCCCACAATAGGTTCGCGCTACGCGACTCCTAGTTACTTTGCCAAGACTTCGGCGGCATCCAACTTACTTCTCGCGCCGCGTGCCGCCGCAGGAATCTATTTCTTGATCGTAAGGACGGCAGAATTCGGATGGGGAGCGGAAACCGTATCGCTGTCCGATGCGCAGAGCACGATTGACATCAAATCGGTGTTCGGTGTCGCGGTGAATATGACCATTCGCGAGGTCTACGTCATCGCTCAGTCCGCCTGGCAACCAGGGTGGATGGACATCTTGTCCCCCACTCCAGACTGGACGAACGTTCGCTACATGAATATCGACGGCTCGGTCGGGTCATCACGCCCACTTTCGCCAGCTGCACTCTCAAGAATGTCCGGCATGCCTGCCGGCTTATCAGCGTTGGCATCCGACCTGAACCGGAACCTTCCGACGTTGGGCGCGCCTGATGTTGCGAACGCGGTCGCGTTCAATGCGCTGCGCTTGTCGCATCAGGCATTCGAAGCCGACACCACCCATTACGTCGCTGACTCTCCGACATCGATTGGAATTCATTCCGAATTGTGGCCGGCCAATTCCGTTGCGTTTGATCGAGATGAGTGGATTTCATTCTGGACGCGCACGGCCACCCCGATATTAGACGCACCGGGCAACGGCGAGGTGACTATCTTCCAATATCGCTATGTGAACAACGTGTCGGGCGACTCCTCGGCCCTCGCCCCTGAGTTGTCCCTTGCCCAGCTGACTGGCGACCGTTTCGCGCTTCGCATTCGGACGGATCGTGGATTACCCGTGCTTTCAGGTAGTTCGACTCCGGCCGGAATCTATTCTGTGGAGGTTCCTCCGGTTGCTTACCGCCCTGGGCAGTGGAATGCGATTGTGGTCCGAGTGCGCTTTTCGAACACTGGAGGAGGGTACGTGGCCTTCTGGTGCAACGGAGTGAAGCTTTTCGATCAAGCGGTCGGCGTCGGATACAACCGAAATATCGGTCCCCGGCTTCATTACGGTGTGTACAAGTACTCTGCATATGCGAATCGGACGGAGTTCCAGCACATGGAGAACGGCGCGAGAAGTCTCGCGTCACGGGTCGCGTCGCCGCTTCCCATTTGAACGGAGTTCTCGCCGAGTCTTGATGACTCAGCGGCGCCAAGCCTCGAGAGAGGCAAAGTGGCTCGTGAAAGAACGTCCGAACGGATCAGTCAAGTGACTTGAGTCGATGTAAATGGACGGTCCGCCCACCACAGAATTACAGTAGCCCGAGAGTCGGCGCCAGATTGAGATTCCGAATCCAACTCACGCCAATTCCTGACAATCGATCAGATACTGCGATCCATCCAGTCGCGGAAGTTTGCATCGAACGCCTCACGCGAGAATCTGAGACTCTCACGACGACAGTCCTCCGCGGAAAGTTCGATCGCCCGGAGCACCGCCGCACCGACCTCGCTTCCAGAGTCGTCGTCGAAATGCATCCCGGAGACCCCGTCGACGATCGTCTCGGCTGAGCCGCCGATCCCGCTTCCGACCGCGGGGGTGCCCAGCGCCATCGCCTCGACGGGCATGATGCCGAAGTCCTCGACCGGCGGAAACACGAAGACCGAAGCAGCCTGGTACAGGGCATGCAACAGCGCACTCGAGGGATCGTCGATGATCGTCACGGGCACCTTGGCCTGCGCCGCTTGGGCAGCCAGGCGCGCGTACTCCGGTCCCCCGCCGGCGAGCACCACGGGCAGGTCGGCGTATTCGCCCGCCTCGATCACGAGGTCCAGCCGCTTGTATGGGATGAATCGGGAGGCTCCCAGGATGAAGTCCACGGGCAACGACTCCAGGGTACGGAGTTCCTCACCGGAGAGTTCGGTGCGCCAGTCCGGAATGCTCTGCAGAACGGATGTCTCCACCGGCGGATAGATGATGGTCGCGTCCACCTGCCAGGCCTCTTCGATGCGCTTCCTCACGAATTCGCTGATTCCCGCCACCGCCGTTGCCTCTCCGGCGCGACGACGGTCGAGGGGACGCAAGACCGCGGAACCGGCGCGCGCGAGGATGCCCTCTCCGCGGGCATCCATCTCCGGAGTCCAGATGTATCGGGCGGGAGTGTATGCGTAGACGAGTTTCGGCGCGTCCCTGCTCAGGCCGCGGGGGCGGATGTGATGGGAGAACAGGTGCGAGCTCGCCAGCACCCAGTCGTAGGCGGGAGCGTCACGGGGGATAGCGGAGCGCCAGGCCGACGCCAGCGCGAGTACGGACGCCGCCTTGCGTCCCCGAAGCGGAGACCGGGCGAGCCAGAGTTCCGTCACGTTGCGGTCCACGAAACGGTGAGGCGCGTTGGTCCAGGGCGTGACCACGTCTGCGTCCGGATAGAGGGCAGCGATCGCCTCGAGCACATTCTCGGAACCGCCCCGAGCCTCGATCCATTCGTGAGCGATCAGGCCAGACACTATTTGCGCAGCTCCTCAGCTATCGGAGCACTGGCTTTCACGCAGAACCACTTGTTTACCCCGGCAACATCCGAGCATACGCCGAGTGTCGCTCAGCACCTGTCCCTCGGCGGCGGCACCGAGAGTCACTCATCAAGTGAGTTAGGGTGGCCACTTACGTCTTTGCCCACTCCTCGAGTTCGATGATCCCTGGAGATTCATGACCGTCAGCGCCCCTCCGCCCACTGCCAAAACCCGCGCGAAATGGGTTCTCCCAGTCTCAATCGGGGCCGTTGCCGTGGTCGTTCTCGCGGGAATCGGCGGGGTGTGGGCGGTCAGCTCGAATCAGCGTGGCACGACCACGCCGAAACCGGCGGCGACCGGTGCGCTCGCGGTCGAGACCTATGCGGCCGCGGACTTCTCTGGGTGGACGAAGAAGACGCCAACCGATGCGGCGACCACCTTCAGCGTGCAGTCCACCGGCGCGAAGGTCGGCACCGTGAGTCTACGAATCGACAGTTCGACGCCGGCATCGGTCGCCGACCGCCAGTCGCTGGTGACCTCGGCCACGGTGGCGCCGAACGCCGCCTACACCGTCAGCGCCTGGGTGAAGTCGGGTACCACCGCGAACACGTCGGCCAAGATCACCGTCGGCACGTCGGCCGCGTTCACTGTGCCTGCGACCGGGAACGCCTGGAAGAAGATCTCCTTCCCGTTCTCCCCCGGCGCGACCACCAGCGCGCCGGTGACGATTTCCACGTCGGCTCCCACTCGCGGAGTTCTCATCGACGGCCTCGACATCACGCCAGCCGCGGGAGGCACTAGCGTGCTGCCCGTCGGCTCGTTTGAGAAGTATTCGTCGCCGACCCGCATCACGAGCACATCCCTCGTTCTGGCGACGGGGTCGTCGTCGCTGACGGTGGCGGCGTTCGGTCGATCGGTGGAGTGGACGCTGACCGACCAGAACGGAGTGCAGGCGGCCAAGGGATCGCAGCCGACGAAGGCCGGCGTGAGCACGATTTCGATGAAGGGCATTCCCCAGGGTTATTACACCGTCAACGCGCATCCCGACGTCACGGGCGCGAGCGCAGTGAGCGCGCCGTTGATGCTGCTCGACAAGCCCGCGAAGGGGCGAAAGGCCACCGATGTTCGATTCGGAATCGGCGTGCACATGCGCAGCGCGAACGACGCCGGCTCCGCACCGCTCGTGGCAAAGTTGGGGTTCGGCTCTGTGCGGGACGATGCGAATTGGGGAACCGTCGAAACGGCACCCGGGGTGTACACCTACCCGGACGCCTTCACCAAGGGCTACGCGGAATATGCGAAGGACGGCGTGGAGGTTCTTCCCATTGCGGCCTATTGGAACAAGTTCTACGACATCGGTCGAACGCCGAGTTCCCCGGCGGGCATCGCCGCGTATGCGAAGTATGCCAGCGCCTTCGCCGCCCACTTCTCCAGCCCCGCGATCGAGATCTACAACGAGCCGAATGGATTCGCGAACGGCAAGTGCGGCAAGACGCCGGAATGCTATCTGCCGCTGCTGAAGGGAGCCTACGAGCAGCTGAAGGCGGACAACCCCAAGACCGTCGTGGTCGGACCGGCCATCGCGTATCAGGATGACGCCTGGCTCGGCACCTTCTACGCTGCGGGCGGCCTCAACTACCTCGATGCGGTGAGCTTCCATCCGTACGGTGGCCAGATCGCGCCCGAGTACCTCGCCATCAATATCCCGCGGGGGATCGCGGCCATCAAGGACCACAACGGAGGAAAGAGCAAGCCGCTCTGGATCACCGAACTCGGGTTCACGACAAACACGACGGGGAACGGAGTCAGCGAGAGGGTGCAGGGCGACTATTCCGTGCGGGCCCAGGCCCTCTCGTTGGCGAGCGGCGCCGAGCGCTACTACAACTACGACCTCGTCAATGAAGGCCTCGACGTCACGGACCACGAAGGCAACTTCGGGCTCTTCCGCGCGCCGACGGCGTCCGTCTCGGCATTCCTGCCCAAGCCGGGCGCGATGGCGCAGGCGGTGCTCATCCGTGAGCTCTCTGGCAAGAAATTCGCCAGTCGGGATTCCCTCGGAGAGGCGAGCTATTCGTACGCCTTCGGGGCAGGGAACACAGCGACCCGTGTGGCCTGGTCTGCGGCGCCCACCACGGTGAGCTACGCGACGAAGAGCCCCGTGACCCTCGTCACGGAGTACGGCAACAAGACGACTCTGACGCCGAGCAACGGTCATGTCACCGTGCAGCTCAGCGGCGAGCCGGTCTACGTCGAGGGCGCCATCACCGGGTCCACGGCTGCAGCGTCGACCGCGTCGATCTCGGCCTCCACCCCGACCGTCTCCCAGGGGGCTGCCCCCCGGGTCACCCTCTCCGTGGCCGCGTCCAAAGCCTCGGGAAGCCAGTCGACGGTCTTCACCATCGACGGAAAGAAGTACGAGGTGAAATCAGTGGACGGCAAGGCGACGAAGAAGACAGTCTCGCTGCCGCCGTCGTCGGCACCCGGGCCACGAACCATCAGTGCCACGGTGGGCAGTGATGGCAAGGCGAACAGCTACCTGACAGCGTCGATCTCGGTGGTGGCACCAGCGAAGTAGCGCCGTCACGCGCTGATTTCTGCAATTGGGCTAGGTTGAGCATGCAGTGCGTGAAAGCCCGTGAGGCTATATTGGACACGGCACCCGAATTTCTCTCACTGTAGAGAGTGCCGTCGAAGGGAAGCATTGCGTGGCCATCACTGACGTTGCATCTCCCAGCGTCCGTCGAGTGCGAACCTGGCAGAAGATTTACGCTCGCCGCCTGATTGTCACCGACCTGATCGTGATCGTGGTGGCGGTCTATGGCGCACAGTTGCTGTGGTTCGGACTCCGACCCGTGGCGCTTGCCGAGCGATTGCAGCTCGGAATCGGCTACAACTCGGTGTCGTTCGCCATCACCGTCTCGTGGATGTTCGTGATGGGCGCGTATTCGACCCGCGACCTGCGAGTGATCGGAAGCGGCAGCCTCGAATACAAGCGCGTCATCGACTCGACGATTCGACTCTTCGGCATCTTCGCAATCATCGCGTTCCTCTTCCAGATCGATCTGGCGCGAGGCTACTTCCTGATCGCTCTCCCTACGGGTGCCCTGTTGCTTCTGTGGACCCGCTGGGGCTGGCGACAGTGGCTGCGCAAGGAGCAATCTCGCGGTCTGCATGTCTCACGGGCGATCATGGTCGGCGAAAAGAGCAAGTCCGAGCACGTCACTGAGACGATCCGTCGCGCCAAGGGTTCCGGCCTCCACGTGGTCGGCGCCCTCACGAGAGACGGGTCGACCACCGTGCCCTTCGCAGGCGGCGTGCCGGTGCTGGGCAAGTACTCGGACATCCTCGAGGCCCTCGAGTCGGCTCAAGCCGACACGGTGGTCGTGACCGGCTCCGATGAAATCAGCCCGCTCGACATGCGCAAGCTCGGCTGGGACCTCGAGGCGCGCGAGGTGACGCTCATCGTCGCCCCGGGCCTCACCGGCGTGGCCGGCCCGAGAATCCACGCGAGACCGGTGGCGGGGCTGCCCCTCATCTACGTGGAGTACCCGGTGTTCTCCGGGGTGAAGCGACTCTCCAAACGACTCTTTGACATCGTCGGGGCCTCCCTCATCATCCTGGTCTCTTCGCCGATTCTCGTCGCCGTCGCCATCGCCATCAAGAGCACCAGTCCCGGGAGCGTGTTCTACCGCCAGGAACGCATCGGGCTGCAAGGCGCCCCCTTCGGGATGTTCAAGTTCCGCTCGATGGTCAAGGACGCGGACGACCAGCTCGAGAGCCTGCTCGACGCACAGGGAAAGAGTTCCAAGCCGCTGTTCAAGGTGACGAACGATCCACGAATCACCCGCGTCGGGCGTTTTCTCCGCCGCTCATCCTTGGACGAATTCCCGCAACTGTGCAACGTGCTTCTCGGCCAAATGAGTCTTGTCGGCCCCCGCCCCCAACGCCAGGCCGAAGTCGCGCTGTACGACGACGCCGCCCACCGGCGCCTCATGATGAAGCCGGGCATGAGCGGTCTATGGCAGGTCAGCGGCCGAACGAATCTCAGCTGGGATGACGCCATCCGCCTCGACCTGTATTACGTGGAGAACTGGTCGATGACGGGCGACTTCATCATCTTGTGGCGCACCATTCGCGCAGTCGCGTTTTCGGACGGCGCAGTCTAAACGGGTTTGCCAGTCAACGGCCGCGCCTTCCGGGGTCGCCTCTGTCGGCGGATCTCGTAGCGCCGCGCACCCTACTTGACAGGAGCAGTACAGCCCGGCGAGGCGAGCGTGACCGCGGTGGGATTGACCATCGGCGTCACCCGTGCAGCGAGCGGACCGTAGGTACCAGGCCCACCGGTGAAGGTGACGTTGAACTTGCCGGTTTGCGCGGCCAGGAGATCCATCTGAATGTGAGCGACAGGTCTTCCCAGGTCGGTCGCGGATCCGACGAGGGACATCGCCATGGCTCCCCCGCCACTGCTGTAGGTCGCGTACGTGCTGCCGGGAGGACCGTAGATGTACACCTGCGTTCGCGTCTTCTGCGGCTTCAGGTAGACCTGGGACTTCACGTACGCGGGAAGCACTTTGGCTTGAGCCGCGGTGAGGTCGGAATTCAGCGACACGTCGACGGAGAACGTGGGTTTGTCTGGCGTCTTGCAGGCCGTAGACGTGAGAGCCGCAGTCGTCTTGAGGTAGTACGACATCTTCGACGCGGAGTTCTCGTTGAAGAACACTCCGATCTGCGTGTTCACCTTATTCGTCGTGTCGAGGATGCCGCCGAGTTGGATCTTCGACAGGATCGCCTGCTCGGCGGGGTGGTCGCTCCACACCATCATCCGGTTCTCCGAAACCGACCTGGTGAGAGCCGCGATCAGCTTGTTCGTGTCTGGTGACGTCGAGGTCAGAGCACCGAACACCGCCGCGGCGGCACCGGAGAAGTACGCATCCAGTACCCGGTCGTTCGTATATCTCGCGTAGACACCGGACAGCAGGGTCGAGACGGCGTTGGCCGGGGTGAGCGTGTCGCCCGTAACGAGCTTGATCGGTCCCGTTGCGTTGAGAAGGTGCGCCAACGCAATCGGATCGAAAGAAAGAACACCGTCGACTTTCACCCCGGACTGCCGCAACCAGTAAGCCTGAGCAAGCTTGCCCGCTGTGGGGAAGTCCGGCCGGATGGTCACGTTGTTCGAGTGGGAGAAGCCATTCTCGGCGTAGAGCGCCTCAAGACTCGGGTCTAGTTTCATCGGCGTGGGGAGATTGAGCGTGAAGCCGCGGGTGCTGGGCTGCGCGGTGATTGTTATCGCGCCGTTCTCAACATGCATGACGACCCACGCGCTTGCCGCGCCGCCCAGGCTCGCGGATTCGGCGTTGTTCAGAAAGAGAAGGATGTAGTTGCGAGCACCGTCGGCTCCCATCATTGGCGGCAGCAGCTCGAGTGCGTTTCGAACCGGCGTCGTGATTCCCTGCGCCTTTGCCAGCAGCGACTGCAGCTTGGTCACGGCACTCTTGACCGCGGAGACGCTCGCCCTGTCGTCGATCGACCTCACGGTCGTCGAGGCCGTCTTGATGACCTTGTCGGCCTTCGTGATGATCGCTCCGGCCGACTTGAGGGGAGCGAGGTTGATGTGGCTATCGACGGGCTTGAGCGAATCGAGGTTGAAGGTCGATGCGAACTTCACCGAGGGATCGATGGCGCCGTCGGCGACGTCGTTCACTACGACCGCAAGTTGGCGAACTACAGAGAGATTCTGCCCAAGAACGGGAACATACTCCGTGGTTCGCCAGATCGGATCGCTGGTGAGGGAGACGGCGTTCGACGTGTTTTCCTTGATCTTCTGCGCGTCGCGCTCAGCGCCGGCGAAGTCACGAGCGGTCACCTTCTTCTGCAGGTCGGAGATGAGACTCTGCGCCGACTCGAGTGAGTGCTTCGCTGCGAGCGCTCTAAAGCCCACCCACGCCCCGACTCCCACCCCGATCACCAGGACAACGGCCACGATGAGCGTCACCGTGAGCGCCACGCGACGGTCGCGAAACAGACCATATCGTCCAACGACTTTGGAATGCTTCATAGCGATGCGCTTTTGTTCTCGAGCCACCGCCTCAATGTACCCGAGTAAGCGGCGGCGAACCCGCTGGCTCTGCGATGCTGGCCGGTTTCCCCCGCCGCACACGAGAGAATGAATTGCCACACGGGCGACGCGCGCGCGTCGCCGACACTCACGCTGGGGGTTCCGCAATGACCGATCGCGTCTCGGTGGCTCTCTGCAGCCACAATGGCGCTCCGTTCATCGAGGCGCAGCTGCTGAGCATCGTCAACCAGACGGTGGCTCCCGCCGAGATCGTGCTCTCCGATGACGCCTCGGTCGACGACACAGTGGCGATCGCGCGCAAAGTGCTGCTCGCGCATCCGAACGTGGCCCTCACGGTGCTGCAGAACCCCGTCGCGCTCGGGGTGACTGCCAACTTCGAGAGGGCCATCCGTGCCTGCACCGGCGAGTTCATCGCCCTCTGCGACCAGGATGACGTCTGGCATCCCGATCGCCTGGCCACGGTCCTGCGCGAGTTCGATTCCCGCGCCGACCTCGACCTGGTCTTCACCGACGCCCGGCTGGTGGACTCCCACGGCACGAGCCTCGACCGCACGCTCTTCGACGTGCTCGAGCTCTCGGCCGCCGACCGCGGGGCCGTGCACGCGGGCGAGGGATTCGCCGTGTTCATCAGGAGGAACGTGGCCACCGGGGCGACCATGATGCTGCGCCGCCGGCTGCTGGATGCCGCCCTGCCCTTTGCCTCCGGCTGGGTTCACGACGAGTGGCTGGCCGCCATCGCCACCGTCGTCGGCCGCGTGGACCTGGTGGACGAGCAGCTCATCGACTACCGCCAGCACGCCTCGAACCAGATCGGCGTCGCCTACCCCACCCTGCGCCGCAAGCTGCGCCGCGTGCTCGAACCGCGCGGGGACAGAAATGCCCGGCTCTCCCTGCAGTTCGCGCAGTTCGCGGAGCGCCTGGATTCGCTCGGCGCGACAGTGCCGGAACGGATGCGACGGCTGGCCCGGGCGAAGGCCGCCTTCGAGGCCGAGCGTGAGGCACTCCCGGCATCGAGGGTGCGCAGGGTCGCGCCGATCCTCGCCGCACACCGCCGCGGCTGGTACTCCCGGTTCGCCAGCCAGGGCCGGCTCGACATGGTGAGAGACCTGCTTCAGTCCCACTGACAGGCGGCCCGGAGGCACCCGCCGGGATGGGGCGCCGACGCGGCGGTTAGGCTGAACCCCGTGCAATCGGGGAAACAAGACACCACGAGAACGTTCTCGATAGCCGAGAGAAGCCGCATTGCTCGGCTCCGCGGCGCCTTCGACGCGTTTGTGCTGCCCCGGGCGACGGGACTGCCGAACTGGCGAGTGATCGCGTGGTTTCCCGTGCTGCTGGCGATCGTCTTCATCGTGCTGGTGGCGCTGCAGATCTCCGGAACCTCCTCCGGCGTTCACTGGATGCTGCTCGAGCACGGGACCGATCCGCACCTGATCTATGGAACGCCCCGCACCATCCGGTCGGATGAATTCCTCACCCAGCAGAGCTGGCTCTTCGCCCAGGCGCGCCACAACTTTCCCACCGTCAACCCGATCTTCCCCGGCGGGGTCGACATGACCGTGCTCAACGAGCTTCCGTCGTGGGATCTCTCGAGCCTGTTCCGGCCGGATATCTGGGGCCATCTGCTGTTCGGCGTCGACTTCGGCGTCGCCTGGGAGTGGTGGCTCCCCACGATCGGCATGATCAGCGGTTGCTACGTGTTCCTGGTCACGATTCTCCCGCGCCGACCGATCACCGCCGCGCTCATCTCGATCGCGCTGTTCTTCACGCCGTTCGTGCAGTGGTGGTTCGGTCCGAGCACGCTGTGGCCCATCGGGTGGTCCCTGTTCGCCATGGCCGGATTCGTCTGGCAACTGCGCGAACCGCGTCGCTGGGTGCGCTGGCTGTTCGCCGGCATCGTCGGCTATTTCGCGGTGTCCATGGCCATGGGACTCTACGTGCCATTCATGATCCCCGGCCTCATCGTGTTCGTCTTCTTCGCCGTGGGGTACCTGATTCGGGAGAAGCCCTGGGCGCACGGCGGAGTCCGCGCCACGGTGTCCGCCCTGCTGCCGTACGTGGTGGCGGGCGTTGCCGCCATCGCCGTCACGGCCACCTGGGCGTTCGCGCACATCTCGACCTTCACCGCGCTCTTCTCCACTGTCTACCCGGGACAGCGGGCGGAGCCCACCGGCAATCTTCTCTCTGCCGATCCGCATCTCGCGAGCGTGGCGGGGGCGGCCTGGAACGGCGCCCTCACGGTGAACACCGACGGGTCGGTGCTCGGCCCGAACGCGTCAGAGGCCTCGACGGTGATCCTGCTGAGCCTCTTCCTGCTGCCGGCGCTGATCTGGTTTCTGATCGCCCAATGGCGCAAGTCGCGCACCATCGATTGGGTGCTGCTCTTCTCGATCGCGGTCTTCCTCGTCGTCGTCGCCTACCTGCTGGTGCCCGGCTGGGATGCCGTCGCCCACCTTCTGCAGCTCGACAGGGTGCCTGCCAGACGGTTCAAGGTCGTCTTCGCCGTGCTGCTGCCGCTCTTCGCCGCCCTCACCATCGACCAGGTGGACAAGACGAGCTTCGCCAGGTCGTGGAAGGTCGGTGCGGTCTGCGGCGTCGTCGCGATCGCGGTGATGGGCGGCGTGCTGCTGGTCATCAGACGCCTCGACCCGGCCACCCTGGTGAACGCGTCGACCTGGAAGATCGTGGTGGTCGCGATTGTGCTCGCCACCGTGCTGTTGTTCGCCAAACGCACCATACCGATCGCCGCGGTGATGCTCCTCATCGCCTCCCTCCTCATCGGCTGGAACGTCAACCCGATTTACCGCGGGGTCTTCGACCTGTCAGAGACCACGACCGGGCGGCTGGTCGCCCAGACGCAGAAGGCGCAGCCGGGCAGCTGGGTGGCAGTCGGTTCGGGCGAGGCAGCGGCGATCCTGGTGCAGTCGGGGGTGCGCACCTACAGCGGCGTGCAGAACTACCCCTCCAAGTCGATGTGGGCGCAGATCGACCCGACCTCGCGCTACGAGAAGGTCTGGAATCGGCTGGCGCACCTGCACTGGGCCTTCCGCCCCGGCGCACCGAAGGTCGCGCTGGTGCAGGAGGACCTGATCGAGATCACCCTCGATCCGTGTTCCGCGTTTGCCCAACGCCACCTCGACTACGTGCTGTCAGACTCGGGCCCGGTGACCAGCCAGTGCCTCCGGCAACTGTCGAGCACCGAGCAGGGAACGCTGAGCGTTCAGATCTACAAGATCGTGCCCGCGCCGGCCGCTCCCTAGCGCTGGATAGGATGACGACGTGACAGACGTGAGGCCCACGGGTCGAGGAACCCGCCGCCTCTCCGGATTCGCCATCATTCTCATCGCCACCGCCATCGCGGGCGTCGCGTCCTACGCCGTGACGATCCTCGTTCCCAACCGGATCGGCCTCGCCGGCTACGCCGTGTTTGCCGTGTTCTGGTCGTTCATCTACCTCATCGTCGGCGCCCTCGGCGGAATCCAGCAGGAGGTCACCCGGGCGACAATGCGCCGGGCAGGAAGAGCGACCGCCCACGCCTCCCGCGCCCGCACCTTCGGTATCGTCGCCGGAGCGATCGTCTTCGTGACGATCGTCGGCACGGCTCCGGTGTGGGTGAGCACCACGTTTCCGGAAGACGGCTGGGCCCTCGTCTGGCCGTTGGCGGTGGGCGCGTCGTCCTACGTCATGGTCGCCGTTCTGGCCGGCTCGCTCTACGGCGTGGCCGCGTGGGTGCCTCTCGCCCTGATGATCTCCGTCGACGCGATCCTGCGGCTCGCCGCGTTGGCCATCACCCTGTCGTTCACGACCGATGTCGTCGCGCTCGCCTGGTCGGTGGCGATCCCGTTCCCCCTCGCGCTCCTGCTGCTGTGGCCGTTCATCCGGCGCTCAATCGTCGGCCTTTCCGAGCTCGATGTCGGGTACCGCGCGCTCACCTGGAATGTCGCGCGCACGATCGTCGCGGCCGCCGCCACCGCCGTGATGGTGAGCGGCTTCCCGCTGCTGCTCGGTCTCACCTCCCACTCGGAGTCCAAGGCCACCCTGGGCATGTTCATCGTGACGATCACCCTCACCAGGGCGCCCCTGATCGTGGTGGCCCTCTCCCTGCAGAGCTATCTCGTCGTGCACTTCCGGGACAACGCGCAGCACTTCTGGCGACAACTGCTGGGCCTGCTGGGCGCGGTCGCCGCGGGAGGCGCCGTTCTCGCCGTGGCCGGCTGGTTTCTCGGACCGCCGGTCTACCACTTCCTCTTCCCGAACAAGCTCCAGCCGGATGCGCCGTTCTTCGCGATCCTGGTGGGATCCTCCGCGCTCGTCGCGGCGCTGTGCATCACCGCTCCCGCGGTGCTGGCGCGCTCGCAGCACTTCGTCTACACCTGCGGCTGGGTCGCCGCTGCCATCGTCACGGTCGCGGCCCTGATGCTGCCCATGGACTTCGCCTCGCGCACCGTCGCCGCCCTCGTCGGTGGCCCCGTCCTCGGGCTCCTCGTGCACGGGTCGTACCTGGTCGGGGCCAGACTGCGGCACGCTCGAGCGACTACGTCGTAGAACGCCGGCTCTCGGGGTTCGGCTCGACGTGGGAGGAGCCGCTCGGCGGCGTCACGGCCTCCGTGGAGTGAGTGGTCTCCACCTCGCCGATGCGCATCTCGAGCAGCGCGACCGTCTCGGCCAGAACCCGCGTCTTCTCCTCGAGTGCGGTCAGTTCTGCGCTGTGCTGGATGCAGACCAGAAACAAGACCGCGACGCTCACGAAGAAGACGAGGTTGAGCGGCACCGCGACGCCGATCAGCCCGGCGGCCCAGATGAGGGTGCTCGGAAACACTCCGATCACGAGTGCGAGCGTGCCGGCCACGAGCCACCACACCGCATGCCGTTCCCGCAGTCGACGGCGGCGCAACATCTCGATCACCACCGCCAGGGTGATCAGGGCGGAGACGACGCCGAGGATATAGGTCGCAATGGTCATGCCGTCGCCCTGTCAGCCAGTTTCACGGGTGGACGCATCAGAGCGAAGAACAGCGCGAGGACCGCCCTGGCGAGGTAGGCGGCCGCCTTGACCGGATGATGCGATGGGCGGCCCCCCGCGCGAACGCGCATCGCCACGGGAACCTGCACGATCGTGCACTTCGCTCTCGCCGCGATCACGAGCGACTCGATCGTGTCGCCCAGGTACTCCGCCGGGTAGTGCTCGGCGAAGAGTCGCACCGCGCGTGGGCCGCTGAGGCGGAAACCCGAGGTGGTATCCGTGAGCCTGGTGTGCGCCGCCCGGCTCAGAAAGGTGGAGAGCAGAACCATCGCCCAGCGCCGGGGCCCCCGAACCGAGTAGTCGCCCTCGCCGGCGAAGCGTGCACCAAGCACGAGGTCGGCCGAATCCAGTTTGGCGAGAAGCGCCACAACGCCGGCCGGGTCGTGCTGGCCGTCCGCATCGATCTGCACCACGTTCTCGAACCCGTGGGCGATCGCGTAGCGAAAGCCGACTCGCATCGCTCCGCCCACCCCGAGATTGAATGGCAATCGCGCGACGAGGGCGCCCGCGGCGAGAGCCTCGCCGGCCGTGCCATCCGACGATCCGTCATCCACGACGAGGCAACTGATCCCCGGGAGCTTCTCGAACACCTCGAGCACCACAGCGCGAACGGACTCCTCCTCGTTGAACGCTGGCATCACCACGAGCGTTTTTTCGAAGGAGCTGGCCATAGGGAGATAGTACCAACGGGTGTGGGGGCTACCTGGTGCGCAGCGAGTCGAGGTGCTCGAGGTACCACTGGTACGTGCTCGCCACACCCTGGTGAAGCTCGGTGCTCGCCGTCCAGCCGAGTTCCTTCAGCCGGGAGACATCCAACAGCTTCTGCGGGGTGCCGTCGGGCTTCGACGGGTCCTGCACGAGCCTGCCCTCGTAGCCCACGGAGGCCGCAATGAGCTGGGCGAGTTCATGGATCGACAGGTCTTCGCCGACACCGACGTTGATGGTCTGCGGGTCGTCGTAGTGGTTGAGGAGGAAGAGGCAGGCGTGCGCCAGGTCGTCCACATAGAGGAACTCGCGGCGGGGACGGCCCGACCCCCAGATCACGACCTCGTCGGCCGCGTTGCTCTTGGCCTCGTGGATGCGGCGGATCAGGGCCGGCAGAACATGGGAGTTCTGCGGGTGGAAATTGTCGCCCGGTCCGTAGAGGTTGGTGGGCATTGCCGAGATCCAGTGCCGCCCGTACTGCTTGCGGGAGGCCTGCACCTGCATGATGCCGGCAATCTTCGCAATCGCGTAGGCGTCGTTCGTCGGCTCGAGGGTGCCCGTGAGCAGCGACGACTCCTTGATCGGCTGCTCGGCGAACTTGGGATAGATGCAGGAGGAGCCCAGAAAGAGGAGGCGGTCGACGTCGATGTCGTTCGCCGCATCCATCAGGTTGACCTGGATCTGCAGATTGTCGCTGAGAAAATCGGCCGGGAAGGTGTCGTTCGCGAAGATTCCGCCGACCCGCGCCGCGGCATCGATGACGACGTCCGGGCGATTGGTACGCATGAAGTCGAACACGGCGCCTCGGTCGCGGAGGTCGACCTCGGCCGACGTCGCCCCGATCAGATCGGTGAACCCTTCGGCCGAGAGATGACGCCAGATGGCCGATCCGGCGAGCCCCCTGTGGCCAGCAACATAGATGCGTGATTTCTTGTCTAGCGGTTCCAACGGTTCTCCGATATGCAGTTTCGTTATACTCGGTGTGCGTGTCGCGCTGTGCTGCAACGCCGGCGGCGCCCCGACAATTCCTGAGAGTCCCGCCGTTCGTCTCACCGAATGTTAGCAATCCAGAAAGTGAGAAACATGTCCGGCCCTGAGGTTCTCGTGGTCTTGCCAACGCTCGGCGATCGACTCGACACTCTTCAACTGACGCTCGACTCGGTGGACGCCCAGCGGTCAGAAGTCGGCGTGACCCTGGTGGTCGTCGCTCCCCCGTCGGCCGAGGCGGCCAGGGCCCTCGCCCTCGCCCATGGCGCCGTCGTGGTCGACGACCCCAAGAGGGGCATCTCCGAGGCGATCAACTGCGGACTCGCCGCTCGCACGACCGAACAGTATTACGCCTGGGTCGGTGACGACGACCTCTTCCGGCCGCGGGGGCTCCTCGCGCTGCGCTCGCTGCTGGAAGCGACCCCGGATGCGGTGCTCGCATTCGGAGGCTGCGAATACATCGATCCGGAGGGGCGCACCATCACGCTGAGCAATGCCGGCCGTCTTGCGACCTTCCTGCTGCCGTGGGGACCCGACCTCATCCCGCACCCCGGCACCATGGTTCGGCTCGACGCGCTGGAGCAGATCGGGGGCTTCGACCCGACGCTCAAATATGCGATGGACCTGGATGCGTTCCTCAAGCTCCGGGCTCACGGACGGTTCGCCTTCACCCGCGACGCGGTGTCGGCGTTCCGCTGGCATCCCGACTCCCTCACGGTGGCCAATCGTCTGGCCTCCAGCCAGGAGGCCGAGTCGGTCAAGCGGCGACACCTGCCCGGCGCCCTGCGTCCCATCAGCGGAATGTGGCATCGCCCGATACGCTGGGCCTCGGCCTTTGCAGCGGGTCGGCTGAATGCCAAGGCCCGCTCTCTCTGAGTCAAGCTCGTCTACCCCCTAAACTAGGCTGGCTGCGTTTCACGGCACATCTGCAGGGCCGGCGGGAATCGCAGCCCACTGTATCCATCGGAGTAAATTGAATGTCTGAGTCCACGGCAAAGAAGGCCATCATCACCGGGATCACCGGACAGGATGGAAGTTACCTTGCGGAGCTTCTCCTCGGCAAGGGCTACGAGGTGCACGGCCTGATCCGTCGTTCGTCAACCTTCAACACGGACCGCATCGACCACATCTACCAGGACCCGCACACCCCGCACCCGAATCTCTTTCTGCACTACTCGGACCTCACCGACGGCTCGCGCCTCGTGACGCTCCTGAACGAGATCCAGCCCGACGAGGTCTACAACCTGGCGGCGCAGTCCCACGTGCGGGTGAGCTTCGACGAGCCGGAGTACACCGGCGATGTGACCGGACTCGGCACCATCCGCCTGCTCGAGGCGATCCGGGCGATCGGCCTGAATACCCGCTTCTACCAGGCGTCGAGCTCCGAGATGTTCGGCGCGACTCCGCCCCCGCAGAACGAGGACACCCCGTTCTACCCGCGCTCCCCCTATGGCGTCGCGAAGGTCTACTCGTACTGGATCACGAAGAACTACCGCGAGGCCTACGGGCTCTTCGCCTCCAACGGAATCCTGTTCAACCACGAGTCGCCCCGCCGTGGCGACACCTTCGTCACCCGCAAGATCACTCGCGCCGTGGCCAGGATCGCGGCCGGCGAGCAGTCCGAACTCTTCATGGGCAACCTCGACTCGGTTCGCGACTGGGGCTACGCCCCCGAGTACGTCGAGGCCATGTGGCGCATGCTGCAGCACGACACCCCGGACGACTTCGTCGTCGCGACCAACACCGCGTACACGGTGAAGGACTTCCTGGAGCTCTCGTTCGGCCATGCCGGACTCGACTGGGAGAAGTACGTCAGGTTCGACGAGCGCTACCTGCGCCCGACCGAGGTCGACGCCCTCATCGGCGACGCGGCGAAGGCTCGGGAGCAGCTCGGTTGGACGCCGGCCATCCTCACGCCTCGACTCGCCCAGATCATGGTGGATGCCGACATCCAGGCACTCGAACTCGGCGGAACGCGCTACGTCGACAGCGTCCAGACCGTCTAGCCGCGTGCCGTGCATGCACAAGCGCCCGTGATCGATGTCGCCCTCTCGATGCTCACGCTCGTCCCCGGCGGCATGGGCGGCAGTGAGACCTATGCCAGGGAACTCACGCGGCAGCTCGCGACGGTCGATTCCGTGAACGCCACGGCGTACGTGCCGGCGAGCGCCGTGGGATTCAGCCAGGGCATCGCCGAGGAGCCGATCGCGGTCGTGCGAGGCGGGGGCTCGACCGCCCAACGCCTGCGCTCCGTCGCCACGGCCTCGCTCTTCGCGCCCGCCATCCGCGCCAGGATGCGACAGGCCAGCGTCGTACACTTCCCCTTCACGGTGCCGGTGCCGCGCCCGGCGCGAAAGCAGGCCTTCGTGCAGTCGCTGCTCGACGTGCAACACCTCGACCTTCCCCAGCTGTTCTCGCGCGCGGAACTCGCCTACCGTCGTCACTTCTACGAGGGCGCCGCACGACGCGCGGACGCGGTCATCACCATCAGCGACTTTGCGAAGACCCGAATGGTGGAGCTGCTCGACCTTCCGGCGGAGAAGATCCACGTCGCCCACCTCGCCGTGGACGCGGAGCAGTACCGCGCCAATCTCGGCGGGCGCGAGAACTTCGTGCTGTATCCCGCCCGCGGCTGGCAGCACAAGAACCACGTCAGGCTCATCGAGGCGATGCGACGAGTGCGCGACGAGCTTCCTGACCTGCGGCTCGTGCTCACGGGAGGGGGCCTGGACACCCTCGGCGACCTGCCGGAGTGGGTCGAGCGCCGCGGCCTGGTCAGCGCCGATGAGTTGAAGCACCTGTATCGCAGCGCGGCCGCCCTGGCCTTCCCCAGCCTCTACGAGGGGTTCGGCTTGCCGCCGCTCGAAGCCATGGCGTCCGGCTGCCCGGTCGCCGCCTCGAATGCCGGGTCGATCCCCGAGGTCTGCGGCGAGGCCGCCGTGCTCTTCGATCCCCTCGACGTCGAATCGATCGCCGACGGCATCCTGGCCGCCATCGCCGGGAGGCAGCAACTGTCCGTGGCCGGACTGGAACAGGTGCGCGGCTTCACCTGGGAACGCTGTCGCGACGTGCACGTGGATGTCTACCGGAGCGTCTCGTGAGAGAGCGCTCGCTGGTCACAGGGGCGAACGGGCAGGACGGCGTCTACCTGGTGGAGAAGCTGCTGGCGGCGGGAGACGAAGTCCATGGCATGTGCCACTCCGCGGACGGCGCACGGCGGCTGATCGAGCACTTCCCCACCGTGTCGGCGCACGTCGCCACCCTCGAGGACGCCAAGGGCATCCGCGACCTCATCGACGAGACCGAGCCGACGAGGGTGTTCAACCTGGCCGGCAACACCTCGGTGGCGCGGTCGTGGGAGGAGCCCGCCGAGACGGCCGACGTGCTCGGTGTCGGTCCCATTCGCCTGCTCGAGGCCTCGTGGAAGCTTTCCCAGAGGCTCGGACGAGGCGTGCGGATGCTGCAGGCGTCGAGCGCGGAGATCTTCGGGGACGCCTCGGAGGTTCCCCAAAACGAGAACACCCCGCGACGGCCGGTCACGCCATACGGCGCCGCGAAAGACTTCGCTCACGAGATGGCCGGCGTGTATCGCGCGCGCGGGATGTTCGTCAGCTCGGCCGTGCTCTACAACCACGAGTCACCGCGCCGACCGGAGACGTTCGTGGCCCGGAAGATCGCCAAGGCCGTCGCGCGGATCTCGCTGGGGCTCCAGGACACGATCACCCTCGGCAACATCGACGTGCACCGGGACTGGGGCTATGCGCCCGACTATGTCGATGCGATGATCCGCATCGTCTCCCAGCCGGAGAGCGGTGACTTCATCGTGGCGACGGGGGTCTCGCACTCCGTGCGGGAGTTCGTGGCGGAGGCCTTCTCGGTGGCCGGCGTCTCCGACTGGCAGGACCGAGTGATCATCGACCCCGGCCTCTACCGTCCTGCCGACCCGCAGCAGCTCGTCGGCGATCCGTCGAAGCTCCGCTCGATCGGCTGGGAGCCGAGCGTCTCGTTCCACGAACTCGTGGGCATCATGGTCGCCGCCGAGTTCGACGGAATCGCGGCCGGGAGGCCGTGACCGTGGCGAAGTCTCGCACGCCTGGCCAATGGCAATCGCCGCGTTCCGTGTTCTTCCTGTGCCTTCTCTTCTTCTCCCTGATCGCCACCGCCTGGTCGCTCGCGACGCCGATCAGCGGCGGCCCGGATGAGCCCGCCCACATCATCAAGGCGGCGTCGGTGGTCCGCGGCGAGTTCAACGGCCCCACCGCGCCCGACGGCAAACAGATAGTTCACGTTCCGGCCTACGTCGGCTACACCTCCGTTCAGACCTGTTTCGCCTACAGGGTGAATGTGGTTCCGACCTGCAGCGGGCAGCTCGCGGGCGACCCCTGGAAGACCGTGCTGGCGGAGACCTCGGCCGGCCGCTACAACCCCACCTACTACCTCCTCGTCGGCTGGCCAACGCTGATCGTCCACGACGCATCGGCGATCATCTGGGTGCGGGTGGTGAGCGGCATCCTGTCGTCGGTATTCCTCGCCTTGACCCTCAGCCTCATCTCCAGCTGGCGACGACGGTTGCTGCCCACGATCGGGTTCGCGGCTGCTGTGACTCCGATGGTGTTCTTCATCAACGGCGTGGTGAATCCCAGCTCGCTGGAGACCACGGCCACCCAGGCCGCGTTCACCGGGGTGCTGTCGATCGTGCTCTTCCCCGCCAGAAGGCTCCTGGCGCACCGCGCCGCGATCGTGATCGTCTCGGCCTGCGTGGCCGCGAACATGCGGGGCATCTCGCCACTGTGGGTGGCCATCGCCGTGCTCACTCCGTTCCTCCTTGTGCCCCGCACCCGCATCCTCGTCTTCGCCCGCATGCGTGCCGTGCGAGTGGCCGTCGTCACGATAGCGGCGGGCACCGGGGCGGCGGTGATCTGGACCCTGTTCTCCAATTCACTGGGCGCGGGGCTCACCCCCACGACCAATCTCGAAAGCGTCAACGGAACGGGCGCATCCCCGCTCCGCGGCTTCGCGCTTGTCTTTGCCGGCACGTTCGACTACGCGCGCGGCATAGTGGGGCGTTTCGGCTGGGAGGACACGTCTTCCCCGTCGGCGGTGTACTTCCTGTGGTCGCTTCTTGCCGGAGGCCTCCTACTTGCGGCGCTGGTCACCCTGCGCGGGAGACCCCTCACCCTGGCCATCGTGCTTCTCGGCCTCACGATTCTCACCCCCGCCCTGCTGCAGGGCATCTACATCACCAAGGGTGGCGTGGTGTGGCAGGGGCGTTACACACTGCCGATCTTCACCTGCCTGATGGTGGGGGTCGCGACGGTGCTCGCCGCGCGATTCTCCCGAGCAGACCCGGCCATCGGGCGCCGTCTCGTCTACCTGGTGTTGCCGCTCTGGGCTGGCGGAAACCTCGCGAGTTTTGCGTATACGCTCAAGCGGTACGGTGTCGGCCTGGACGGTGACTCGTGGAAGAAGCTGCTGCTCGACCCGAATTGGGTCCCACCAGGCGGAACCATTCTCCTCCTCGGCCTCGCGACCGTGTCCCTGATCCTCGCTGCGGTCTTCCTCATGCGGTTCGCCCTCGATGGCCGATGGAGGGCTGGCGGAGCTCTGCGGATGCCGGGTTCGGACCGCGCGCCCGACCGAATTACAATCGATGAGTGAATCAGGTCTCAAATAGCATGACAAGCCAGCACGTCGTCGTTACGGGAGCTGCCGGATACATCGGGCGCCACGTCGTGTCGGCCCTCCTCGACCAGGGGGCGCGCGTCACGGCAATCGTGCGTCCGCTGTCCCGTCGAGACGTCGACTCGCGGGCCGCGGTGGTCGAAGCCGATGTCCTGGCACCGGGAGTCGACCTCGTCTCCCTCGCCGGCTCGGCCGACGCGCTCGTTCATCTGGCCTGGCAGGACGGGTTCAGCCACAATGCGCCGTCCCACATCGAACTGCTCTCCTCGCACTTCCGGTTTCTGCGCCTGGCCGCTCTCGGAGGCACCCGACGGATTGCCGCGCTGGGATCGATGCACGAAATCGGCTACTGGGAGGGCGCGATCGACGCGGACACGCCGACCAACCCGACCTCGCTCTACGGAATCGCCAAGGACGCCCTCCGACGCGCCCTCTTCCAGTCCCTGGGCGACGACGTGACCCTCCAGTGGCTTCGCAGCTACTACATCTACGGAGACGACAGGAACAACCGGTCGATCTTCACCAAGCTGCTCGAGGCCGCGGACGCGGGAAAGTCGCGTTTCCCGTTCACGAGCGGCAAGAACCGCTACGACTTCATTGAGATCGACGAGCTCGCGCGGCAGATTGCGACCGTTTCGCTGCAGGACGAGGTGCGGGGCATCATCAACTGCAGCTCGGGCACGCCGGTGGCCCTCGGCGACAAGGTCGAGGAGTTCATCGCTTCCCGCAACCTAGGCCTCACCCTCGAGTACGGGGCCTTCCCCGACCGGGAGTACGACTCGCCTGCCGTCTGGGGCGACGCGACCACGATTCGGGCGCTCATGGACCGCTGAAGACGGGGAACTCTCCGACGGACTTGCGATGTCCAGCACCCCTCCGCCCGGTTACCCGTGTTGCCGTTCCTCGATCCACTGCTGCAACTGCGCGACGCCCTCATCCAGCCCACAACGGGGACGCCACGCCAGGGAAGTCAGCGTCGGTGCGATGTCGCAGGCCGCATACCGCACGTCCCCATCTCGAAACTGCCCGGTGACGTGCGGCTCCGGGGCTCCATGGAATGCCGCGATCGACCTCGCGAGCGCCTCGATGGTTGTGACGACCCCGGTTCCGATGTCGAACGGCCCAGACAGTCCGTGCGGTCCGCGGTCGAGTACGGCGACGAAGGCGTCTGCGACGTCGTCGATGAAGACGAAGTCGCGCACGATCGCGCCGTCCTCGTAGAGCGGTATCGACTCGCCGGCCCTCGCCAGCTGCGAGAAGAGCGAAACGATTCCGGTGTAGCTGTTGGTGAGCGATTGGCCGGGACCGAACACGTTCTGGAGTCGGAGAACGGTGAGTGCGGCATCGTGCGCGCCTGCCCTGGCGGACAGGATGTGTTCCTGCGCAAGTTTCGTCGCCCCGTAGACGCTGGTGGGAGCGGGCACCGTCGTCAGAGCACCGCTCGGAAGTGGCGTCGCGCCGGGGAAGTCCCACTGCCCGGCAGCGAGTTGGGCGTGGGAACGTTGGCCGGGCTGGAACACGGTGCCGTCTGTACGCCTCCAGGTCCCCTCGCCGTACACCGAGCGGCTGCTGCTCAGCACGGTGTGGGCCGGAACGTGGTCGTTTCGGCCGAACGCGTCGAGCATCACGGTCGTGCCCACGACGTTCACCTGGGCGTGGCGAGTCGCCTCGCTCAGCGACTGCGCGGTGCCCGTCTCCGCGGCGAGGTGGATCACGACGTCGGGGCGGAAGTCGGCCAACAGGTCGTCCCACGACCGCGGATCGTCGACGCTCGCTACGACGAGCTCGGCACTCTCGACCAGATCGTCCGGGCGGCGGCGCTCCGGATGCACCTGGGGATGAAGATTGTCGAGCACTACCCACCTTTCGGCGTTCTCCGACCACCGGCGCGCGAGAGCGCATCCGATGAAGCCCGCTCCACCGGTTACCAGAATGTTCTTGCCTGTGGCCATCGTCTTCGTCCTCGCTCTTGGCGGCGACTCGGCACGCCGTCGCTCAACGCTACTAGAACCACCCGCAATGCCGGTCGCGAGGCGCACTGCGGCCGTCGGTGGCGTGAAGGGGCGCCGCAAGAGAGAGGAGCGTCCACCCCGCTCACGGGTGGGTCCGGTACACTCAACTGGTCCAAACCCGTTATCACGGGGACGAATCGTCCTTTCAGGGTCCGTCCTTACCGGAAGCACTGCGCAGCCATACATGACGACCGAGAACACATTTCCGCGCAACGGACGCCGCGTCATCTTCTACCTCCTGTATGACGAGCGAGGCAACGTTGATGACTACATCCCATACAAGCTCGAGCGTCTCCGGCCCTTCGCCGAGCACATCGTCGTGATCGTCAACGGCACGGTGACCGATGCCGGCCGCGCGACTCTCGACCGAGTGGCCGACGAGGTGTGGTTGCGCGACAACATCGGATTCGACGTCGGCGGCTATGCCATGGCGCTCGAACAGTTCGGCGAAGAGCGGCTCTCGGCCTTCGACGAGCTCATCCTCATGAACTACACCTGGTTCGGTCCGGTTCGGCCCTTCGAGCCCCTGTTCGAGCGGATGAACGCTCTCGAGGTCGGCTTCTGGGGCATCACCGACCACGGACCGACCGACCCCAACCCGCTGAGCCTCAAGGGCGTGATGCCCTCGCACATCCAGTCGCACTGGATCGCCGCCCGCCGCTCGCTATTCGTCAGCGAAGAATGGAAGCGCTACTGGAGGGAGATGCCTGCCATCACCTCCTACAGCGAGTCGATCCTGCACCACGAGTCTCGGTTCACGGAGTACTTCGAAAAACAAGGGCACGCGTACGCCGTCGCGTATCCCCACGAGGACTACGCCCCCAGCATGCACCCCGCCTTCGACAATGCGATGACGCTCCTCGACGACGGCTGCCCCGTTCTCAAACGCCGACCGTTCTTCCACGATCCGCTGTATCTCGATCGCGAGGCGATCATCGGACGCTGGCTCGTGGAATCGGCAACCTCGACCGGCTACCCGGAACGATTCATCTGGCAGAGCATGACTCGAAGCGCAACCGCGAAGGTACTTCACACCAACGCGTCCATGATGGAGATCCTGCCATCGCAGGAGGTCGGTTACGACCGTGAGCGCCCGCTCCGCACCGTCGCCATCGTTCATGCCTACTACGACGACATGATGGACGAGTTGCTCGATCGGCTAGCCACCATTCCCGCCACGTTCGACCTCGTCGTCACGACAACCACCGACGAGAAGGCGGATTCGATCCGTGCGACCATCGCTCGCCGTCACGACGTGCCGATAGGGCGGTCCGAGGTGAGGCTCGTGGAGTCGAACCGGGGGCGCGACCAGAGCGCGTTCTACGTGACCTGCAGGGACGTGCTGCTGAGTGGCGAGTACGAACTGGTCGTCAAGATCCATTCCAAGCGGTCGGCGCAAGACGGCCAGGCCGGCACCTTCTTCAAGCGCCAGCAGTTGGAGAATCTGCTCGAGTCGGCGGGCTACACCGCGAATGTCTTCGGACTGTTCCAGCGTGAGCCCGGTCTTGGCGTGGTGTACCCGCCGATGATCCACATCGGCTATCCCACCATGGGAAATGCCTGGTTCACGAACTTCGATTTCGCCGAAGAGGTGAAGGAGATGCTCGGCATCCGCGTTGCGCTCGACGAGTCGTCTCCGCTCGCTCCCTACGGAGGGATGTTCATCGCCCGCCCCGAGGCGCTCGCCGTCCTGGCCGACCACGAGTGGGATTTCGGCCAGTACGCGGCCGAAGGAAAATACGGCGACGGCACCCTGTCTCACGTACAGGAACGACTCGTCACCTACGCGGCGGCGGAACTCGGCTATCACACTCGAACCGTCGCGAACACCGGGTACGCGGCCATCAGCCACACGTTTCTCGAATACAAGCTCGACCAGATGAGTGCTGGCCTCAACGGGTACGCCTACGACCAGGTCCACGCGATGCGACCGCTTGTGCGGCTCGTCGATGGGGGCCAGCTCCGGGTGATCGCCTATCTCATTCTCAGATTCCATCCGATTCTGTCGAAGATGCTCCTCGTGGCGACCAAGCCGCTTCGCGCTCGCCGCCGCCGCCAGCGCAAAGCCGCAAACAAGATCAGACGGGACAGCAGGACGGAATGAACACACTGGCTGCGACGTTTGACCCGCGCGGGAACAGCATCGGATTCATCCGATGGCTGATGGCCTTTCTCGTGATCTTCTCCCACGCCGGCCCGATCGGCGGGTTCTATGGAGGGCACGACCTGGGGACGCAGTGGAGCGACGAACAATCGCTCGGAGGCGTCGCCGTCGGCGGATTCTTCTTCTTCTCCGGATTCCTCATTACCAAGAGCAGGATGGGCCGCTCCTCGCTGCTTCGCTTCTTCTGGAGACGCGTCCTGCGCATCTTCCCGGCATTTTGGGTCGCGCTACTCGTCACCGCCTTCGTACTCGCGCCCATCGCATGGATGCATCGGGTGGGTCCCCTCTCCGGCTATTTCTCGTCATCGACCGAGTCGCCGCTCACCTACTTCTCGAACAACATGTTTCTTCTGCTCGGCCAGCGAAACATCGCGGGCCTCGGGCAACAGCTTCCGTACTTCCAGTTGCTCGGCAGCCGCGACTGGAACGGATCGGCATGGACCCTTTCCTACGAGTTCAGCGCGTACATCGCGGTCGGCGTGCTCGGCCTGATCGGAGCGCTCGTCAACCGAAAGATAGGCGCTGCAATCGCTGTGGCCCTGATCGCGCTGTCGACCCTCCAGTGGCTGCGCATCGGCGACCTAAGCGCCGCTCTGCCGCTCTTTCACGACATCTACATCCTGCTGCTACTGCCGCCCTTCGCCTTCGGAATCCTCTTCGCCCTGTACGCCGACAAGATCCCGCTCGACGGTCGGTTGGCGATTGGGCTGCTCGCTTTCGCCGTGCTCACCTACGGCAAGGGTGGCTGGCTGGTTTTCGGCCAGTATGCCTTCTATTACTTCCTCATGTGGTTCGCCACCCGCGTCACGATCCTCAAGAATTGGGAGCGTTTCGGCGACTTCTCCTACGGGATCTACATCTTCGCGTGGCCCATCATGACTCTCGTCGCCTACTACGGACTGCAGAACCAGGGTTGGCTCGTCTATCACCTTGTAGTGGTGGTGCTCTGTCATGTCGCTGCGTTCCTGAGTTGGCACCTGATAGAAAAACCGGCGATGAGCCTCAAGGACTGGACGCCGCGGCCCCTGAGCCAAGCCCTCGACAAATTGACGCCGGCCAACGAGTGGCTCGTGGGCGTGACGCGCCGCGCCGCGGCCGTCATCATGCCGGCCAAGCCTGCGGCCTCCTCCTCGCCCGCCAAGGGTGCTGACCAATGAGTCTTCGCGAACTCCCTCCGAAGCAGTCGCTGTCCCAGCGGTGGAATCGGCTCCGATACGTGCCGCTCATCATTCTGGTGACGCTCGCGCTCGTCGCGGCCATCATCGGCGCGGTCACCTCGCACCGACAGGCCGCTGCGGCCGCGAAGCCGCCTTCGCCCGCCTCGATTCAGTCGAGCCTGTCGAGCAAGACCGTCGGTGCGCTTCCCTCCGTATGCCACCCCGCCGTGCAAGCTCCGCACCAGCAACCCTGGCTCGGGAGTGCATCGGACAAGGCGAAGGCAGAGGCCGTGTGGAACGCGCACCAGGCTGAACTCTCACAGCCCTATGTGCTGGAAAAGGACGGCTGGGTCGACTGGGGTGACATCCAGGCCGCTAATTTCTCGCAGGCCCTCGGACGTCGAAACCTCTCGACGGTCGAGGCGACGCAATGGCATGATCATCTCGCGAAGCTTCGAGACAGTCTTGCGGCCATGAACATTCCGCTCTATGTGGTCATCACCCCGGCAAAGTGGGACGTCTACCCACAGCAATTGCCCGACTGGGCGCAGAAGATTCGCGGCTCTGGCCCCCTCGACCAGCTCGAGGCGAGCTTTCCAGACTTGCCGATCGTCGACATCCGCGCCCAGCTCCGTACCGCGAGTGAAACCCATCAGACCTTCAGCAAGACGAACAGTCATTGGACCGACTACGGCGCATGGGTCGGCTGGCAAGCGATCTCCCAGTGCATAGTCACGACGTCTCCCCGCCTGTCGGGTCTGTCTGCGCCGGCCATCGACGGAGTCACGATCTCGGCCGATGCAAACGAATTCGCGAAGTTCGGAATCCCGAATCCGGCGCCGAACGTGACAACTCCGATATACGTCTCCGCGCTCAAGCCGGTGACGATCAGGACGAACGACAGCGTGACGGCCACGGTCGCCGGCACGACCCCGACCGACCTCCTCAAACTCCCCGCGGAGACCACGACGGCTGGCTCCCAAACGCCTCACACTGCCCTGTTCGTTCGGGATTCCTTTGGCTCGTCGCTCTCCATCCCGGTAATGCAATCATTCGCCCGCACCTGGCAGGTGCGGCACAACCTCGACGGGGCGCCAAGTGCTCAACCTGACATTCCGGGGCTCGCCAAGGAGCACCACCCGGACGTCGTCATTCTCCAAATCGCGGAACGTCATTTGAATTTCCCCCCGTCGTCCTGAGCGCCTTTCGGCCGTCGATGCTTCATAATCGAAGCGAGACGCTCAGTCAGGGGACAAATTGGGAATGCGTATTCAGGGGGCAAATCGTGCGCGCGCGCATGGGGTCTTCCGACGAGCGATCGGAACATTGGTCGTAGCTGCTTTGGCGATGGGCACAGTCGTCGCCGCGCCGATTCTGGTCGCCGAGCCCGCAAGCGCGGCCGCAGCATCCGACTGGAATCCCGGATACATCGTCAGCGATGCCAACTTTTATGACGGAACCGCCCTCAGCGCGCCCGGGGTGCAGAACTTCCTCCAAACCCGCAACTCCGGCTGCAGCACGGGCTGGGTGTGCATTCTGAACTACACGCAGGACACGCCGAGCATGCCGGGGACGGCATATTGCAGTCCGATGACGGGTAACAGCGGTGAGTCAGCAGCCAGCATCATCGCCCGCGTCGGCGCGGCCTGCAACATCAGCCAGAAGACGCTGCTCGTGCTGCTCGAAAAGGAGCAGGGGCTCATCTCCTCCCACTCTCCTTCGGCGTCGGCCTGGGCCCATGCGACCGGGTTCAACTGCCCGGACACCGCGCCGTGCAACCCGGCATACGCCGGATTCTTCTATCAGGTGTACTACGGAGCCCGGCAGCTGCAGGTGTACCGTGCGTTCCCCGGCTCGTTCAACTACAAGGCGCGCGCGGTCAACAACATCCTCTACTCGCCGAACTCGGCCTGCGGTTCATCCCCCGTATACATCGCCAACGACGCCACAGCCGCGCTCTACATCTACACGCCGTATCAGCCGAATGCCGCTGCCCTGGCGAACATGTACGGCATCGGCGACGGCTGCTCCAGCTATGGCAACCGCAACTTCTGGCGACTCTGGTCCGACTGGTTCGGCTCCCCGACCGGGCCGCCGATCGTGCTCGCCCAGCTGACCGGTACCTCGAACGTCTATCTGGTCGCCAGCGGGCGCCGGTACTTGTTCCCGTCGGCCGACATGCTCGCGCAGTATGCCTCATTCGGCAGCCCCGTCGCGATGACCCAAACACAGCTGAATTCTTACCCGGACGGCGGGGCCGTGCAGCGCGGACTGGTGTCGACAGACGGATCGGCCTGGCTCATCGACGGCGGTTGGCGATTCCATTTCGTCAGCTGCCAGCAGATCGTCGACTTCGGGATGTCCTGCGTCGGCCTCCCGGTGATCTCCTCGTCGATCCTCAACAGCAAGCTGGTGAGCGCGGGCGACCTACGAAGCCTCGTGATGCTGCCGGACCGCAGCAAGTGGCTGATGCAGAACGGAGTCCGCCATGAAGTACCCGATCCGTCGGTCCTGGCGCCCTATGGGATCGGGCCGCAGGTCTCTGGCCTCACCAACTTCTCAATCGGGCCATTGCAACTGGGTCCGCCTATGGTCGGCCCCGGCCTCTTCACCAATGGGGCGGGCAACTTCAGCACTGTCGGCGGCAACGGCCTGACCTACACGTTGCCCCCCGGCTCGGCAGCGGGCTCCCTCGGCTCGAGCGCGTACCGGATTCAACCCGAATCCTATGTGCGACTGCCCTCGATCACGGGAGTGCTGCCGACCCGCGTCGCGAGCAACGGTCGCACCTTCATTCTTTCCGACGGCGGATGGCTCGAGGTAGCGGCTTCGACCTATGGGGGCACCTCTCGATTCACCGCGATGCCGAGCCTTGCGTGGACCGGTTTGCCCGTGGCAAGTCAGCAGTTCGGCGCGCATTTCATTAGGGAGCGGTCAAACGCGCAGATCATGCTGGCCTCCGGTGGCTACATCCAACCGGTGGCAACATCGAGCGTCAGCTGGCTGGCGTCGACCTTCGGCGTGAATCCGACGATCTGGCTCGCTGCAAACGGCGGTCTGGCTGGCATCGACTCGATGTTCCCGCAGCCGTACACCCTGGTTCGAGTCACGGGGACCCAAGACCAGTACCTTGTCGCTGGAGCCCAGCGCTACCCGATCCCGGCCGGCCTGGTGAGCCTCTACGCACCGCTCGGTCCGGTTCAGGACATCACCCAGGCCCAACTCGACGCGTACTCCCAGCGGCCCGCCGCCCAACGCGCCGTCAAGGTCACCGACACCAGTTCCTACCTGATCGACTCTGGCAAGCGCTACCGGTTCACGGGATGCGCGCAGGTCGCCGACTTCGGGATGAACTGCGACCAGCTGCCCCTCGTCGACCTCGCGCAGTTGTCGAAGCTCGGCAATGGGGGCACGCTGCAGGCGCTCTCACAGCTCGCCGACGGGAGCGTGTGGTTGATGCAGGGCGGCCAACGCCGTCAGACACCCGATGCAAGCGTTCTCGCACCGTTCGGCATCCCGTCCACGACCACCGTGGTGTCGAACGAACTGCTCGCGGGGCGTCCGGTAGGGCCACCCGTGCTCGGTGCGGGACCGGTCACGGACGGCCTGAGTCACTATCGCGCGGTCGGCGGAGCCGGGGCCTTCGACCTCGCGCCCGCCGCCGTGGCCGGCACCGTGGGGAGCAAGGCGAAGTCGCTCCAGCCGGCATCCTTCGCCCTGGTCCCCTCCAAGGGGACCATGCCACTCCGCGCAACCGCAGATGGACGGTTCTTCGTCTCGATCGACGGTGGCTGGCTGGAGGTCAGCGCAGGCACCTATGGCGCACAGTCGGTGTTCACCGCTGTCCCGAGTCAGGCCTGGACCGGCCTCTCCGTGGTCGGGTCGCAGTTCTCGCCTCACTTCGTGCGCGAACGTTCGAGCCAGCAGGTGTTCCTGGCGTCGGGTGGAAGCCTGTCGAAGGTGCCCAACGTGGACACCCTGAACTGGATCGTTCGCACCTACGGCGTGGCGAGCTATGTGTGGGTGGCCTCGGATGGAGCGCTGGCGGGGCTCAACATCATCGGCTAGCTGGTCGGCTGGCTGGCTGGTCGGCTGGTCGGCTGGCCGGCCGCCTCGGCGGAACGTCGCCTACTGCGCCTTGGTGAACAACCCCGTTATTCGCCGAAGTGGCGCAGTGAACTTCCAGCTCGTGCTTGCCAGCACGTGCTCCAGATGCGCACGAGACACCTCAAGCTCGTGACCGTAGGCGGCGAGTTCGCGACGAAGATTCGCCGTCTCCAGCTCGAATGCAATCAAGCGATCACTGTCGTCGGCTCGCCGACTGATCTCGGCCCCGCGAGCCTGATAGAAGTCTCGAATCGGCTGAGGGTCATCGGCACCATGCTGGATGAGCTCCCGCACCTCGGCGGGTGCGTCTGGACCGTACGCAAGCACGCCGAGCCCGTGGCCGTGGTGGAACTCGAACGAGGGAGCCTGCTCGGAGAGCTCCTTCCAATAGCGGTGTACGCCGAAGGTCGGCTGAAACTCCTGCGTGTCGTGGAACACGACGACCGCGCGGGGGGACAGCTTGGCACGATAGGCCTCGAAATCTTCGCGCACGTCCTCGTAGCCGTGCCGGCCATCGATGTGCAGGAGGTCTATCGACCCGTCGTCGAAACGGGCAACGGCCTCGCCGAAGTACGAGCGCACCAGCTCTGTCGACAGGGGGTAGTTCTCCTGGGCGATCCGTGCCACGGACTGATAGACGTCTTCGCCGTAGAGTCCGGCTTGATCGTCCCCCTGCCAGGTGTCGATCGCGAAGAGGCGAGTGTCGAGGCCCAGCCGTTTCGCTGCCTCCGCAAAGACGAAGAACGAATAGCCATTGTGGGTTCCGAGCTCGACGATGGTTTGCGGCCGCGTTGCGGCAACCAGCCAGAACGCGAACGGAGCGTGCTCACGCCACGCAGAAGGCACCAGATGATTCGGCTGCCAGTACGAGGTCGCCCCGATCCCCGGGGTGATGGCCGTCGTGATGTCGCCTGTCATCGGTGCTCCTTCGGGCCTGAACAGTCGTTCGAGTCTGTCAAACCGCCGACTTGGGCGCAATCGACTCGCCGAAGTGCGAGTTTCGGGAAATCTGCTGCAGGTACTCCCCATAGCCGCTCTTCGCCAGTGGCGCCGCGAGCTCGAGCAGCTTCGTCTCGTCGATCCAGCCGGCGCGCCAGGCGATCTCCTCGATGCAGCCGATCTTGAAACCCTGGCGATCCTCGATGACCCGCACGTATTCCGAGGCCTGCATCATCGATTCAAACGTGCCGGTATCGAGCCACGCCGTGCCGCGATCAAGCACCTTCACCTGCAGCGCACCCTGGGCTAGATAGCGCTCGTTGACCGTGCTGATCTCCAGCTCGCCGCGGGCACTCGGCTCGATGGACTTCGCGATCTCGACGACGGCGTTGTCATAGAAGTACAGCCCGGGCACCGCGTAATTGCTCTTCGGGCGCACCGGCTTCTCTTCGATGGAGCGCGCCGTGAAGTTCTCATCGAACTCGACCACCCCGTACGCGGTGGGATTGCTCACGTGGTAGGCGAAGATCAGGGCGCCCTCGATCTCGCCATTTGCCCTCAGCGCGGTCCCCAGACCGGCGCCATGGAAGATGTTGTCGCCCAAGACCAGCGCGACGCTCTCGTCGCCGATGAATTCCTCGCCGATGATGAACGCCTGGGCGAGTCCGTCCGGGGACGGCTGCACGGCGTACTCGAGACGAATGCCGAGATCGGATCCATCACCGAGGAGTGCACGGAACTGCTCGTTGTACTCGGGCGTGGTGATGATCAGGATCTCTCGGATGCCCGCCATCATCAGAGTCGACAGGGGATAGTAGATCATCGGCTTGTCATAGATCGGCATGAGCTGCTTCGAGATGCCACGGGTAATCGGCCAAAGCCTTGATCCGGACCCGCCGGCAAGAATGATCCCGCGCATCGCCTAGGCCTTCGCCGTCCGGTCGAGGCTGCTGTAGAAGTCGCGAGCATCCTTCCAGAGCGGCAGCAGCCCACTCCTCTCCGCCTCGCGGAGTGATGGAGCTTCGAGATCCTTCGGGGACAGCAGCGCTTCGCCGGCCTCTGGCGGAAAGATCAGCGCGATATCCGGATCGAGAGGATTGATGCCGTGTTCGTGGGAGGGGTTGTACACGTCGCTGACGAGATAACTCACGGTCGCGTCATCGGTCAAGGCAACGAATGCGTGGCCGAGGCCCTCCGATATGTAAATGGCCCGGCGATCCACCGTGTCCAGGAGCACCGAATCCCACTGGCCGAAGGTGGGAGAGCCCACCCGGATGTCCACGACGTAGTCCAGGACCGCTCCGTGCGTGACGGTGACATACTTCGCCTGGCCGGGTGGGACATCGGCGAAATGAATGCCGCGAACGACGCCGCGCTGCGAGACGGAGGTATTCGCCTGCCGAAGGGACAGGGGATGGCCCACGGCGTTTTCGAGATGATCGAACCGGTACCACTCGAGGAAGACCCCCCGGTCGTCCGCGCGTTGAACCGGCGTCACCTCGTAGGAGTCGGGAATCGAGAGTTCTCGGATTTGCACGGTGTCGATCCTATCTTCGGTTGAATCCGCCGCGCCTGGGCGCGGATCGCGACTCGTGGTCAGCTTGGTTCGGTGTGGAGCGAACTCAGGTAGCTTTCGATGGTCGGTTCGGCCGCTCCGACCGCCCGAAGGTGCCCGTGGTCGAGCCAGGCGACGTTGTCGCACATCGACTGAACCGCCCCCATCGAGTGGCTCACCAGAATCACGGTCTTCTCGGCCTTCTTGAGGTCACGGAATTTCTGGTAGCACTTGTCCTGGAATTCCTGGTCGCCCACCGCGAGAATCTCGTCCACGACGAGGATGTCCGGGTTGACGTTGATCGCGATCGAGAATCCGAGTCGCACGTACATTCCCGATGAGTAGTTCTTCACCGGCTGGTCGATGAATTGTTCGACCCCCGAGAAATCAACGATTTCGTCGAACTTGCGCGACACTTCCTTGCGCGACATCCCGAGAATCGATCCGTTGAGGAAGATGTTCTCGCGACCCGACAGCTCCGGATGGAATCCCGAGCCGACCTCGAGCATCGCGGCGATCTTGCCGTAGTGCGTGATCGACCCCGAGTTCGGGTAATAGATGTTCGACAGGCATTTGAGCAGTGTGGACTTGCCAGACCCGTTGCTGCCGATCAGCCCGAATGTCGATCCGACCGGCACGTCGAAGGTCACGTCCTCGAGAGCCAGGAAGTCCTCGTGCACCGAGGTCCGGCGACGCATGATGGCCGACTTGAGGCTCTGATTGCGCTCGTGGTACATGCGAAATGTCTTCGTGACGTGGTCGACTCGAACAGCTACGTCGTTCACAGGGTCTCCGCCAGTTTCCGCTCGTTCCGCCTGAACACGAAGGCTCCGAGAGCGAGAGCTCCGAACGCCCAGCAGAGGCAAATCAGCCACTCGATCCCGTCCGGCCATCGGTTGTCGTAGAGCAGCTCACGGAAGACTGTCACGAAGTGGACCATCGGATTGAGGGAGTAGATTCCGGCAATCGTGATGGGCGTGCCTGCGAGACCGCCGACTTCGTTCGACTTCGCCGTGACCAGCTCAAGGGGATAGATGATGGGCGTGAGGTACAACCAGAGCTGAAGAACGATCGACAGAAGGTATTGGGTGTCCCGAAAGTAGACGTTCGCGATGGAGAGCAGCAGACCGACGCCAGCGGCGAAGATCGCCAGGATCGCCATGATCACCAGCATGAGCGGTATCCACGGAAGCACGAATCCGCCGGCGATGGTGATCGCGATAAGGAGCACGGCCATCTCGAACACCCAGTTGTACGCGTTGGCGCCGACCGTGGAGAGCGGCAGAACAATCCTGCTGAACGACACCTTCTGAATGAGATTCGCGTTGGCCAGAAGCGACCCGGCTCCGGAGTTGATCACGCTGGAAAAGAAGGTCCATGGCAGTAGTCCGCACAGCAGCCACAGTGCGAACACGTCCAGCCCGCTGGGGTCTCCCGGTCGGGGGTTGCTCCGAAAAATGAGTCCGAAGACGAACGTATAGATGAGCATGAGCGCCAGTGGGTTCGCGAGGGACCACAGCTGCCCGAAGATCGTTCGCTTGTACTGGCCGCGGACCTCTCGTGATGTGAGGTTGAACAGTAGTTCACGCGAGGCCCAGACTTCTCGCAGGTAGTTCATTCATCCTCGGCTTTCATTCACGGCGCTCACGATCTACCGTGAATCTCGGAACAATCTAGCCTAGAAGTATGATGGGCTACCGATGGCATCCTCCTCGCAGCCCCCAATTTCGCCGAAGGTGGCTGTCGTCACGGTGAGCTACGGCTCCGGCGATGTGCTCGAGGGCTTTCTCGCCTCCGTGCCGGCCAGCAGCACAGACGAGCTCGTCGTGGTGGTTGCCGACAACAAGCCGGAGGACGGCGACCTCGTGGCATCCCTCGCCGGCCGGGCGTCCGCCCGGTACCTGCCGCTCGCCGAGAACCGCGGCTACGGGGGCGGCATGAATGCGGCCATCCGCGCCCTTCCCGCCCAGGTTGAGTGGGTGCTCATCAGCAATCCGGATGTCGAGTTGGGCCGCGGGGCCGTCGACGTCCTCGTGGCGGCCGGGTCGGAAGACCCGCGGATCGCCGCGGTCGGGCCGGCGATCCTCACCGACGGTGTCGTCTACCCGTCGGCCAGGTCCGTGCCGTCCCTGCGCACGGGCGTCGGCCACGCCCTGTTCGCAAACCTGTGGCTCGGCAACCCGTGGACGAAGGCGTATCGCCGGGACTCTGACCTCGCCCCCGTGCGGCGGGACGCCGGCTGGCTCTCCGGCGCCTGCGTCCTCGTGCGCCGGAGCGCCTTCGACGAGATCGGCGGATTCGACGAGGGCTTCTTCATGTACTTCGAAGACGTGGATCTCGGCTACCGGCTGGGCAAGCTCGGCTACCGCAACGTCTACGAACCGGCGGCGGTGGTGACCCACACGGGCGCCCACTCCACCAACGAGGACTCGGCGCGCATGATCTCGGCTCACCACGACAGCGCACGCCGGTTCCTCAACAAGAAGTACTCCGGCGCGCTGCTCTGGCCGGTGCGGGCCACCCTCACCGTCGGCCTCTCCGCGCGCTCCGCACTCCTCAGGCGCCGGGCCGGCCACCACTAGAATCGTCAGGACTCTGCCAAGGAGGCAACACTCCCCATGAAAATTCTCGTCACCGGCGGCGCCGGTTTCATAGGCTCGAACTTCGTTCGCCGCACCATCGAAGACGCCTACCCGGGGCTCGAGGGTGCCGAGGTCGTCGTTCTCGACGCGCTCACCTACTCCGGCAACCTCGAGAACCTCGTCTCGGTGGCCGATTCCCCCCGGTACACGTTCGTCAAGGGCGACATCCGCGACGCCGCCCTGCTCGACGAACTGTTCCCCGGCGTCGATGCCGTCGTGCACTTCGCCGCGGAGTCCCACGTCGACCGCTCGGTGCGCGACGCGTCGATCTTCGTCGAGACGAACGTGCTCGGCACCCAGAAGCTGCTCGATGCGGCCCTGCGCAGCGGACTCAAGCGCTTCGTGCACGTCTCCACCGACGAGGTCTACGGCTCGATCGCGGAGGGCTCGTGGGACGAACAGCGACCGCTCGAACCGAACTCGCCGTACTCCGCGTCGAAGGCCGGCAGCGACCTGCTCGCGCGCAGCTACTTCCGCACCCACGGACTCAACGTCTCGATCACCCGTTGCTCCAACAACTACGGGCCGTACCACTTCCCCGAGAAGGTGATCCCGCTCTTCGTCACCAACCTCATCGACGACAAGCACGTTCCGCTCTACGGCGAGGGCAACAACATCCGGGACTGGCTGCACGTCGACGACCACACCCGCGGCATCGCGATGGTACTCACCCGCGGCCGGGCCGGCGAGATCTACAACATCGGCGGGGGCACTGAGCTCACCAACAAGGAGCTCACCCAGATGCTGCTCGACGCGACCGGCAAGGACTGGTCGTACGTCGACCGGGTCGCCGACCGCCTCGGCCACGACCTGCGCTACAGCGTGGACATTTCCAAGATCCAGGCCGAGCTGGGCTACGAGCCGCTCGTACCCTTCGAGCAGGGCCTCGCGGATGTCGTGCAGTGGTACCGCGACAACCGCGCCTGGTGGGAGCCGCTCAAGGCGCGAGCCGCCCTCTAGGGTTTCGGGAACTCGCCCGAGCGATAGAGGGCGAACAGGTCCGACCCGAGCAGGTCGGGCGACCAGGTCGCATCGGCGGCCCCCGCGAGCAGCGCGGGGTCCCCGGGCTTCTCCAACAGTCGCGCGAGATCCGCGTCGATCCGCTTCTCGCTGCCCGTCTCCCGCACCGCCTGGGCGTGAGCCTCGAGCACCAGGTCGACGGTGTTGAACCCGATGATCAGCACGAGACCGGCGACGACCGCGGCGAAAGCTCTCCTGCCGCGAGCCGCGAGCCAGGTGAGCTGAAGGCCCAGAGCCGGCAGCAGGAACACGATCACGAGGTACGCATAGCGCTCGGAGGCGGCGGCCGAGATCCCGAACGACATGCGCGAGTAGGTGGTGAGCGCCACGAACACGAGCGACCCCGCCACCAGGGCGTAGGCCGCCGTGGCTCGCGACCCGAGACCGCGTCGCACTGTCCTGATCACCCAGACCGTCGTCGTGAGCGCGGGAATCACGCCCAGCCAGATCACCGGCAGGCCCCGCCCGAGCCCTCCCCCGTACATCGCCGCCGCGTAGAGCCCGGCCCTGGCCACCCCGCCGATCGTCGTGATGCCGGCGGCCGGCACCGCGTAGCCGCGGGCGACGAGAAGGTACCAGAGCAGGTAGCTGACGGCCGTGGGGACCAGCAGAAGCCCCGTGCGCCACCAGCCGTGCCGAACCACGCCGACGACGGCCGCGGCGGCGAGCACCGGAATGGCGGTGCCCGAGAAGGTGGGGGCAAGAAGCGAGAGCACCAGGATGAGCGGGATGTTGAGGCGCGGCCGGTCGAACAGCACGAGCACCCACAGGCCGAGGGCGATCGCGCCCATGAAGCCGAACTGGAACGCCCAGAAGATGTTCTCCGACGCGCCGCCGAGAAGCAGGAGGGCGATGCCCAACACGCTCGCGAGCCAGGGTTGCACCCCCACCCGGTTCAGGATTCGCCAGACCAGGTGCACAACGGCGACGTGGGCGAGCACGGCGAGCGCGAGGAACGGCAGGTAGGAGCCGAGCCCGAGCCAGTTGCGCAGCAGCTGGAAGACGATCGCCGGCGACATGTTCCAGTGGCCGACGTGCGGCACCAGGATGCTCGCATCCAGTCGCGGGACCAGGATCGCCCAGTCGTCGCCGAAGAACCACTGGTCGCGTCCGATCCAGAGGAGCGCGACGAACCCGAGCACCAGCGACCCGTAGTGCAGCGTCGCCGGGGTCCACGGAGTTCGGCGCCCGTCGCGCACGCCGACCGTCGCTCGCGGCCCAGGCTGGCCGGACGAGTCGGGGACTTCGAGAATCGGGTCGTGTGGCATCCGGCGTCCAGCCTAGCTGCGGCATTCGGGGCGTCGGCGGAGGCCGCTCGCGCTGCAACTCTCGACGCACAGGTATATTGGCTGGAAACCCCGCCCAGCCGAGATCCGCTCGTTTCGAGCGCCTCCGCGAACCCGAGGACACCAATGCCACGAGAATTCGACAACGACGTCGTCGTCGTCGGCGGCGCCGGCCACGTCGGCCTGCCGCTCGCGATCGCGCTCGCCGACCGTGGGGCGTCCGTGGTGATCTACGACCTCAGCGAGACCGCCGTCGCCCTGATCAACGGCGGCACGGTTCCGTTCCTCGAGCCGGGGGCCGAGCCGATGCTGCGGGGCGCCCTGGCGGCCGGACGCCTCCGCGCCACGACGGAGGCGGCGGTTGTCGGCGACGCCCGCAACATCGTGGTCGTGATCGGCACCCCGGTGGACGACCACCTCAATCCAGACCCGAACGCGATCCCCAAGGCGCTCGGCGCCTGCAGCCAGTTCCTGCGTGACGGGCAGCTGCTGGTGCTGCGCAGCACCGTGTACCCGGGAGTCACCGCGCTCGTGGAGAGGATGATCGCGGGCCTCGGGGTGGACGTTCCCGTGGCCTTCTGCCCGGAGCGCATCGCCGAGCACCGGGCGATGACCGAGCTGTTCAGCCTGCCGCAGATCGTCTCCGCCCGCACGGTGGCGGGGCGGGAGCGCGCCGCCGAGCTCTTCGGGCTGCTCACCGATCAGATCGTGCACCTCGAACCGGAGGAGGCCGAGCTCGCAAAGCTCTTCACCAACACCTGGCGGTACATCAAGTTCGCCGCGGCGAACCAGTTCTACATGATGGCCAACGATCGAGGGCTCGACTTCGAGAAGATCCGCGCCGGGCTCACCCAGGACTACCCGCGGGCCAGCGACATGCCGGGCCCGGGCTTCTCCGCCGGTCCCTGCCTCTTCAAGGACACGATGCAGCTCGCCGCGTTCAGCGACAACACCTTCAGCCTCGGACACTCGGCCATGCTGGTGAACGAGGGCTTGCCTCTCTACCTCGTCAGCCGGCTCGAGAAGCGATTCGACCTGGCGAACGCCACCGTGGGCATCCTCGGCATGTCGTTCAAGGCCGAGTCCGACGACATCCGCTCGAGCCTGTCGTACAAGCTGCGTCGGGTGCTCAAGTTCAAGGCGAAGGGCGTGCTGTCGACCGACCCGTACGTCACCGAGGAGACCGATGACACCCTCCTGCCGCTCGACCTCGTGCTGGAGAAGGCCGACATCCTCGTGATCGCCACCCCGCATCCCGAGTACCGGGGCCTGCGCACCGACACGCCGGTCGTCGACGTCTGGAACGTCCTGGGCAACGGGGTGTTGGTGTGACCGACCCGACGCACCGGGTGTCGATCATCATCCCGGCCTACAACGAGGGCGAGCACATCCTGCCCGGCCTGCGGCGCATCGTCGCCGCCGTCACGAGCGACGCGGAGATCCTCGTCGTGGTGGACAGCGCAGACGACACCACGGTCCCGCCCACCGAACTATTCGCGATCGAGCACCCGCAGGTGCGCGTGGTCGTCAACGACTACGGGCGCGGACCGGCGAACGCCCTGCGCTACGGGATCGACCACGCGAACGCGCGCACGCTCGTCGTGACGATGGCGGACGGCTGCGACGACCCGAGGCAGATCGACGAACTCGTGCTGCTCGTGGAACGCGGAGTGGTGATCGCCGCGGCCTCCCGCTACATGGCCGGCGGACAGCAGGTCGGAGCGCCACGCTTCAAGAGCCTCCTCTCCCGCACGGCCGGGCAGTCCCTGCACGCGTTCGCGAATGCGGGGACCCGCGACGCCACCAACTCGTTCAAGGCCTACGACGCGGCCTTCGTGCGCTCCGTCGGCATCGACAGCCGGGACGGCTTCGAGATCGGAATCGAGCTCACCGCGAAGGCGCGGCGCCTGCGACTGCCGGTGGCCGAAATCCCCACGATCTGGCTCGACCGCACCGCCGGCACCACCAACTTCCGGGTGGCCGCCTGGATCCCCAAGTACCTGAGGTGGTACCGGTTCGCCTTCGGACCCCGCCTCACGCTCGACCAACTGAAAGCCATTTCGAAGAGGAGCCCCACATCATGACCGAACCCACGAAGGTGGTCGTCACCGGATCGGCCGGATTCATCGGCGGGTACATCGTCGAGGAGCTCCTGCGCCAGGGCCACAAGGTGGTGGGCGTGGACAACTACTCCAAGTACGGCCGGGTCGTGAAGTCCTACGACTCCCACCCCGACTACGAACTGATCGTGGGCGACGTTCAGGACGTCGACCTCATGACCCGCGTGCTCTCCGACGCCGACCACTTCATCGCCGGCGCCGCGCTCATCGGCGGCATCTCCTACTTCCACACCTATGCCTACGACCTGCTCGCCCAGAACGAGCGCATCATCGCTTCCTCGGTGGATGCCGCGATCGCCGCGCACAAGGCGGGTCGCCTGAAGAAGGTCACCTACATGTCGAGCTCGATGGTCTTCGAGTCCACCGACCGCTGGCCGAGCAAGGAGGGCGACGAGCGTCTCGTGCCGCCGCCCCTGTCGTCGTACGGCTTCCAGAAGCTCGCGGTGGAGTATTTCGCCCGCGCCGCCTGGGACCAGTACAAGCTGCCGTACACGATCGTGCGGCCGTTCAACTGCGTGGGGATCGGCGAGAGCCGGGCGCTCGGCGACGTCGAGATCGACTCCGGAAACGTGACCCTCGCGATGAGCCATGTGGTGCCGGACCTCGTGCAGAAGATCGTCAAGGGGCAGGATCCCCTGCACATCCTCGGTGCGGGCGACCAGGTGCGTCACTACACCTACGGGGGCGACCTCGCCCGCGGCATCGTGTTGACCCTCGACCACCCGGGCGCGCTCAACACCGACTTCAACATCTCCACGGCATCCGGGCACACGGTCACCGAACTCGCCGAGGTGATCTGGCAGAAGATCAAGGGCGAGGGCGTTCCGCTTCGTCTCGTGCACGACGAGGGCTACGAGCACGACGTGCAGAAGCGCGTGCCGGACACGACGAAGGCCAGGGACGTGCTCGGCTTCGAGGCGACCACCACCCTCGAGGACATGCTCGACGAGGTGATCCCGTGGATCCAGGCCGCGGTGAAAGATGGCACGATCTAAGGCGTGACCAAATTGCGATACCTCATCACCGGAGCGGGTGGAATGCTCGGCACCGACCTTCGGCTGGCACTTGCCGGACGGGAGGTGACGGCACTCACCCGGGCCGACCTCGACGTGACCGACCTCGATGCGGTGCGCGCGGCGGTGGCCGGCCATGACGCCGTGATCAACGCGTCCGCCTACACGAAGGTCGACGATGCGGAGAGCCACGAGGACGAGGCGCAGGCCGTGAACTCCACCGGGGCGCAGAACCTCGCGATCGCGGCGGCCGAGTGCGGCGCGCGGCTGGTGCAGGTGTCCACCGACTACGTCTTCGACGGCTCGGCGACGTCTCCCTATGACGAGGACACGCCCCTGAACCCGATCTCGGCCTATGGACGCACCAAGGCGGACGGCGAACGTCTCGCCGGGGCGGCCAACCCCGACGGAACGTACATCGTGCGCACGGCGTGGCTGTACGGGGCGAACGGCGGCAACTTCGCCCGGACGATGCTGAAACTCGCGACGACCCACGACACCGTCAGCGTCGTGAACGACCAGCGCGGCCAACCCACCTGGACCGCCGATCTCGCCGCCCAGATCGTGGCGCTGCTCGACTCCGAGGCGGCCCCGGGCATCTACCACGGCACCAACTCCGGCGAGGGGACCTGGTTCGACTTCGCCCGCGAGGTCTTCCGCCTGGCCGACCTCGACCCGGAGCGCGTGCTCCCCACCACCAGCGACCAGTTCGTGCGCCCGGCCCCGCGGCCCGACTACTCGGTGCTGGGGCATGCCGCCTGGCAGCGGGCGGGCATCCCCGAGATGCGCGACTGGCGCGAAGCCCTCTCTGCCGCGAACGACGCCGGAGTCCTCTCCGGCGGCTGATCACGCTCGGCGAGTTCCGTCCGCACAGTGACCCCCATTCGTGGGGCACGCCGATCGGCTGGTAAAGTCGAGCGGTGGCCCGGCGGGTCCGGAAGACCTCATTGGAGCGACATGACGACCCTTCGCGTGATCGTGGACCAGATCGTGGCCCCGATTCCCGGCGGTATCGGCAGGTACACGGAGGAACTCACCCGAGAGCTGATTCACACGGCGCCGCTCGGCTGCGAGGTGACCGGCATCGTGTCGGCGTCGCCGGAGCAGGACTATGAGCGCATCACCACCCTGCTGCCCGGTCTTGCCGGCCTGTTCAAGAGCGCCCTCGCCCGGCGCGAACTCGAGACAGCGTGGCAGTTCGGTCTCACCCGCCTGCCCGGCACGGGCATGCTACACGCCCCCGGCCTCTTCGCCCCACTCTCGAAGCACGACCGGCTCAACAACGCCGGCGACCAGACCGTGGTCACGATCCACGATGTGATCCCGTGGACTCACCCCGAGTCGCTGTCTCCGCGACGGCTGGCCTGGTACAAGGCGATGACCAAGCGGGCGTACAAGTACGCGGATGCCGTCGTGGTGCCGACGCACGCCGTGGCGACCGAGCTGGCGGAGATCTACGACTTCGGCGACCGGATCCGGGTGATCGGCGGTGCTGTCAGCTCCAAGCTGACGACGCCGATCGACCCAGAGGTGCGCGCGGCGCGGCTGGAGCTTCCCGACCGGTACATCCTGAGCATGGGCACCCTCGAGCCGCGCAACGGTCTCGTCCCGCTCATCCAGTCGCTGTCCCGCCCGGAACTGGACGGGATCCCGCTGCTCATCGCGGGACCAGAGGGCTTCAAGGGCCAGGACCTGGCCAGCGTCGCCGCCGAGGCCGGGCTCGAGGAGGGCCGCGTGCGCTCCCTCGGCTACCTTGCGGACGCCGACCTCGCCGTGGCCCTCGGACGCGCGGCGGTCTTCGTGTTCCCGAGCCTTGCCGAGGGATTCGGCCTGCCGGTGATCGAGGCTTTCAATTTCGGGACGCCCGTCGTGCACTCGGACGACGCGGCCGTGGTCGAGGTCGCCGCCGGCGCCGGCCTGGTCGTGGCCCGCGACGATCCGGAGGGCTATGCCGACCGGCTGGCCGCGGCCATGTCCTCGGTTCTCACCGACCACGAGCTCGCGACCAGACTCGGCTTCCTCGGCCAGGACCGCGCGGGCGCGTTCAGCTGGAAGGACTCGGCGGAGAAGGTCTGGCAGCTGCACGCCGACCTCTAGACCGAGGAAGGTTACGGCGCGGGAGTAGAAGTCTTGGGCGCGAGAGCCTGGGCGACGAGCTGACGGATCTTGGCGAAGTCGGGATTGCCCGGCTGCACGAGGGGCGGCACGAGTTCGAGGTGCGCGACCGGGAGCTTGCGTGACTTCTCGGCCAGATCCACAAAACCGCCGAGCGCCGAGCTCGGCACATCCGTCTTCACGACCTGGGCCCCGGCCTGCGCGATCGCCTGGAACTTGCTCACGATGATCGCGGGCTGGAACTGCTTGATGATCGCCTCCTGCACGAGGCGCTGGCGCGCCATCCGCTCGAAGTCGTTGCTGTCGTAGCGCGTGCGGGCGTACCAGAGAGCCGTGGCGCCGTTCATCTTCTGGGTGCCCGCCTCCACCCAGCCGGTCGGCTTCGCGCCGGTGACTCCGCCGATGGGGGTGCGGGTGGGCACGTCCACCGTGACGCCGCCCAGCGCGTCGACGAGGTCGGAGAACCCCTGCATGTCGATGAGGCCGAAGTACTGGATCTTGATTCCGAGCACGCCCTCGACGGCATCCCGCATCGCCTCGATGCCCGGCAGGCTGCCGTTCGCGACGGCCTTCGGATACAGGGAGGGGTGCTCTTCACCGTAGGTGTACAGGTAGTCGATGAGGCACTTGTCGCCGCAGTTGTAGCCGTTCGGGAACGGGCCGTAGAGTGGCGAGCCCTTGACGAACGGGATCTGTTCGAGGTTGCGGGGGATGCCGATGATGGTGGTCGCGCCGGTCGCCGCGTCGATGCTCGCGACCGAGGTGCTGTCCGGACGGAGTCCCGTGCGGTCGGGACCCGCGTCCCCGCCCAGCAGCATGATGTTGTACCGCCCGTTCACGGGCGGGGCCATCGTCGATCCGGCGAAGATCTGGCCCAGTGCCGAGCGGGCGCTCCCCGCCGTCGCCGCGGCATAGCTGGCGCCTCCGGCCGTGGCCACGAGCGCGAGCACCGCGAGGGCCGCGATGAACGGGCGCGTGATCGGGGCGGCCCGGATCAGCCGCACGAGCCGCAGCGTGTCCAGCGTGAGCACTATCCAGAGGATCGCGTAGCCGGCGAGCGCCACCTGCGCCACGGTGAGCACGATCGGATTGGTCACGATCGTGTAGAACACCGTATGCGCCACGAGGTAGACGACGAGGCTCAGGAGGGCGACCGCCCAGAGCAGGAAGGTCGTGCCGACGCCGAAACGACCGAGCCTGCGGTTGCCCGCAAGGATCTGCGCCGAACCGGGGATGAGGATGTTGAGCCCCACGAGCCACCAGGCCCGCTTGGTCATGACGTTCGGGGAGCGGAGGTCCGGGTCGCGCACCGGGTTGATGGCGGTCACAGCGTCGACTTCAGCGCGGCGTTCTTCTGGGCGACCAGTGCCTCGAGACCCTTCGCGTAGTCGGACAGTCTCGCCGACAGTGCCGGGTCGGAGACGGCGAGGATGCGGATGGCGAGAAGGGCCGCGTTGCGAGCGCCACCGATCGAGACGGTGGCGACGGGCACTCCGGCCGGCATCTGCACTATCGAAAGGAGCGAGTCGAGGCCGTCCAGCGTGGAGAGGGCCACCGGCACGCCCACCACCGGCAGCGTCGTGACCGACGCGAGCATGCCGGGCAGGTGGGCGGCGCCGCCCGCTCCGGCGATGATGACCCCGAGGCCGCGAGCGGCCGCTTCCTTGCCGAAGGCGATCATCTTCTCGGGGGTGCGGTGCGCCGACACGACCTCCACCTCGTGCTCCACGCCGAACTCCGTGAGAGTCTCCGAGGCGTCGCGCATGACGGTCCAGTCGGAATCTGAACCCATGACAACGGCGACCCGGGGCTCTGGCATAGGCATCAGCCTAGATTGTCGTCCTGAAAATACGCCGCAGCGGCACGCGCCTGATAGGCCACCTCGTCGAGATCGTCGCCGCCGGCCGTCACGTGGCCCACCTTGCGGCCAGGACGTGGCTCCTTGCCGTAGTTGTGCACCTTCACCGTCGGCTGGTCGGCCAGGGCGGCCGGGTAGCGGTCGGCGAGGGAACCCTCCGCCGGTCCGCCGAGGATGTTCACCATCACGGACCAGAGGTCGCGGGTGCCGGTGGCCCCGAGCGGCAGGTCGAGCACGGCGCGCAGGTGCTGCTCGAACTGGCTCGTGGTCGAGCCATCGATGCTCCAGTGGCCGGTGTTGTGCGGGCGCATGGCGAGCTCGTTGACCAGCAGGCGCTCATCCATCGTCTCGAACAGCTCCACCGCGAGCACACCGGTCACGCCGAGCTCCTCGGCGACGGTGGTGGCGATCTCGCAGGCCACATCCGCGAGCTTCCCGGCCGAGCGCGGGGCCGGGGCGATCACCTCGGCGCATACGCCGTCGCGCTGGATGCTCTCCACCACCGGCCAGTTCACGATCTCGCCGGAGGGGCGCCTGGCCACCAACTGGGCGAGCTCACGGCGGAAGTCCACGAGTTCCTCGGCGAGCAGCGGGTCGCCGACCGCGAGCCAGTCTGCGATGTCCGCCGACGAGGAGACGACACGCACGCCCTTGCCGTCGTAGCCGCCTCGCGCCGTCTTCACGACCGCTCGGCCGCCGTTCGCCTCCAGAAAGAGGTCGAGCTGCTCCGCGGTCTCGATGCGTGCCCACTCGGGCACCGGCACGCCGAGCTCGGAAAGCCGCTCCCGCATCAGGAGCTTGTCCTGGGCGTAGACCAGGGCATCCGGGCTCGGGTGAACCCGCACGCCGCGCTCGACGAGCTCGCGCAGGATCTCGGTGGGCACATGCTCGTGATCGAAGGTCACCACGTCGACCCCCTCCGCAAAACGCAGGACGTCTTCGCGGTCGCGGTAATCCCCGATGGTTGTCGCCGCGAGCGCGGCCGAATCTCCTGCGTTTTCGGCGAGAACGCGCAGTTCGATGCCGAGATTCACCGCGGCCGGGATCATCATCCTGGCGAGCTGTCCGCCCCCGATTACGCCTACTCTGAGTACCATTCCCCCAGCCTATCGAGCCGTTTCAGCGTGCGTTCCGCCTCGGGCGCTAAGATCCTTCTCGCCCACCCTCCGCCAACGACACCCCGGGAGTCCCGTGTTCCAACGGCTCGTCGACCTTGGCAGGGTCCTCTACTCCAAGCTCATCGGTTACGTCCTCAAGTTCGGCGTGGTGGGGCTCGTCGGCTACGTGATCGACGTGAGCATCTTCAACGCCCTGCGCCTCGGACTCTTCGGGGAGGGGCACTTCTTCCAGGGTCCGATCGGGGCGAAGATCGTCTCGGTCGCCGTGGCGACCCTCGCGAGCTGGTTCGGCAACCGGTACTGGACATTTCGCGAGCACCGCCGCAAGAACTACCTGCTCGAGCTCGCCGAGTTCACCGTCGTGTCGGTGGGCGGCCTCGCCATCGGCCTGCTCTGCCTGTGGGTGTCGCACTACCTTCTCGGCTTCACCTCGCTGCTGGCCGACAACATCTCATCCAACGTCGTGGGGCTCGTGCTCGGCACGACGTTCCGGTTCGTGCTCTACCGGTTCTGGGTCTACGGTCACCAGCGTTCAGACAACCTCTCCGCCCTGCGGGACAAGGCAGACGCGCCGGTCTCCTAGCGCTTGCCCCAGGCCGTCGTCTCGTCGGACGCCCTCGAGGCCTCGGCCTGCCGGCGCGCGGCGATCGGGTTCAGGCTGCGCTCCATCAGGTCGTGCAGCGCGCTCTGCACGAGGTCGGCGCCCGGCACGTCGCGCAGCAGCACAGGATGCTCGAGGCCAGCGTTGATGAACACGTCGCCGCTTCCGAACATGCTCTGCAGCGAGTTCTGCCGCACGGTCACGTCATAGCCGCGGCTGTGCAGCAACTCCTGCCGCACGCGAACGAAGAATCCGGTGCGGATGATGATGCGGCGGGTGGTGATGATGTACCGCTTGCCCAGCCAGGCCAGGAGCGGCAGGAGCCAGAGCAGCACGATCACGAGGGTGCCGCCGGCGAGAACCGCCACGTTCTGCCACTGTTCGGAGAAGCCGCCGTTGAAGTACGCCATCGCACCGACGGTGGCGATCAGCACCAGGCTCGGCCAGAACAGCACGCGACCGTGGGGCCTCACCCGGGCGACTACCCGTTCGCTGTCCTGCTCGTCGCTTGCCATGTCCTATTCATACCGCAGATGTGTCACGTCGCCGGCGGCGACAGCCACTACGCGACCATCCGTCGACCGGGTGACGACGAGCCTGCCGGTGCGATCGATCTCGGTGGCCGTGCCGACGAGCACGTCTCCCCCCGGCAGCTGCACCTTCACCTGCTGGCCGAGGGTGCTGCAGAGCGCGCCGACCGCGTCGGCCACACCGCTCGCCCCGGGGTCGGCCCCGAGCCGGAGGAACTCGGCATAGAGGGGCGTGAGCTCTCCGAGGAATCCCGCGAGCGCGGCATCCGCGAGTTCCGGCAGGGCGGCGGATGCCCCGAGAAGGGAGAGCGACGTCGAGGTGGGAGTGGGCAGCTCGTTCTCCGCGAAGGCGAGGTTGAGTCCCGCGCCGATCACCACGGCGTCCTGGCTGGGGAGCAACTCGGCGAGCAGCCCGGACACCTTGCGGCCGTCGACCTGCACGTCGTTCGGCCACTTGAGCGTCACGGAGTGGTCTGGCACGAGCGCGGCAACCGCCCTCGTCATCGCGACGCCGGCGATGAGCGGCAACCAGCCGAAATTCTCCAGGCCGAGCGGCTCCCCGGCGGGCAGGCGGGGTCGCAGCAGCACCGAGATCGCGATCGCACGTCCGGGCGGCGCGACCCAGACGCGGCCGAGCCTGCCGCGGCCCTCGGTCTGGTTCAGCGTCACCAGCGCGGAGAGGTCTGGCCACTCGTCGCCGTCGGTCGACGCCCGCCGCACGAGCTCGGTGTTCGTCGAGCCGCACTCGTCGAGAATCTCGAGCCGTGCCGCGAGCCGTCCGCTGCGAGGAAAGTCCATGCTCCAAGGGTACGACCGACCATGCTTCGGCCGGTGTTTTGTAGATCATCACCACCGGTTGCGTCCGATCGTGAACGCTAAAGTGAACGGGTGACTGCAGACAACGACATGTATACGACGGCGGGCAAGCTCGCCGACCTCAAGGTGCGCTACCACGAGGCCGTGACGGCGAGCGGCGAGGCGGCGATCGAGAAGCAGCACTCCAAGGGCAAGAAGACGGCCCGCGAGCGCATCGAGCAGCTGCTCGACCACGGGTCGTTCGTGGAGCTCGACGAATTCGTCCGTCACCGCACCCACGCCTTCGGCATGGAGAAGAAGCGTCCGTACGGCGACGCGGTCGTCACCGGCACCGGTACCATCCACGGCCGTCAGGTCGCCGTCTACAGCCAGGACTTCACCATCTTCGGCGGCTCGCTCGGCGAGGTGGCCGGCGAGAAGATCATCAAGGTCATGGATCTCGCCCTCAAGACGGGCGTGCCGATCATCGGAATGCTCGACTCGGGCGGCGCCCGCATCCAGGAGGGCGTCGTCGCCCTCGGCAAGTACGGCGAGATCTTCCGCCGAAACACTGCCGCGTCCGGCGTCGTCCCGCAGATCTCGATCATCATGGGTCCGGCCGCCGGCGGCGCCGTCTACTCCCCCGCCCTCACCGACTTCGTGATCATGGTCGACAAGACCAGCCAGATGTTCGTCACCGGTCCCGACGTGATCAAGACCGTCACGGGCGAGGACGTGGGCATGGAGGAGCTCGGCGGGGCACTCACCCACAACAAGGTCTCCGGCGTCGCCCACTGGCTCGCCGCCGACGAGGATGACGCGCTCGACTATGCGCGCAGCCTGCTGGGCTTCCTGCCGGACAACAATCTGGCCGAGCATCCGGTGTACGAGAGCAGCGTCGAACTCGAGACGACCGACGAGGACCGCCGCCTCAACGTGCTCATCCCGGACAGCCCCAATCAGCCGTACGACGTCGTCACCGTGATCGAGCACATCGTGGACAATGCAGACTTCCTCGAGGTGCAGCCGCTGTTCGCGCCCAACATCGTGATCGGATTCGGCCGCGTCGAGGGAAGATCGGTCGGCATCATCGCCAACCAGCCGTCGACCATGGCCGGCACGCTGAACATCGACGCCGGGGAGAAGGCCGCGAGGTTCGTGCGGTTCTGCGACGCGTTCTCGATTCCGATCCTCACCCTGGTCGACACCCCCGGGTACCTGCCGGGGACCGATCAGGAGTGGACCGGCGTCATCCGCCGCGGCGCGAAACTTCTCTACGCCTACGCCGAGGCGACGGTGCCGCTCGTCACGGTCATCGTGCGCAAGGCCTACGGCGGCGCGTACATCGTGATGGGGTCGAAGCAGCTCGGAGCCGACCTCAACTACGCCTGGCCCACCGCGGAGATCGCGGTGATGGGCGGGCAGGGTGCCGTGCAGATCCTCTACCGCAGCGAGATCAAGGCCGCGGAGACCGCCGGAGAGGATGTCGCTGCCGTGCGCACGAAGCTCGCCAACGAATACACCTACAACGTCGCGAGCCCGTTCCTGGCGGCCGAGCGGGGCGAACTCGACGGCGTGATCGAGCCGGCCGCGACCCGGGTCGTGGTGACGAAGGCGCTGAGGGCCCTCAGGACCAAGCGTGCGAGCCTCCCGCCCAAGAAGCACGGGAACATCCCCCTGTGAGCGGCAGCGAGCCGCAGGAGGCCGCGGAGGCGATCACCGTGCTCAGCGGTGATCCGACCCCGCTCGAGCTGGCGGCGGTCACCGCCGTCATCACGGCGATGCTGGACGAGGCCCAGGACGATGACGACTCACGCGTCGCCCGCGGCGGACAGAGCGCCTGGCAGCGGAGCCAGCGACAGCTGCGCGGCACGCTCGTGCCCGGATACGGCGCCTGGCGCGGCTTCGCCGGCTAGTTTCCGGCGTAAACACCCCCGAACGAGTGCCATTTCTGCGGTTTCCAGAGCCCGGGAGCGTTGATTTGACGAATTCCGCAGATATCTGCTGCGGATCCCGACGGTAATGAGACACGTGACGGAGGAAAAGTTCCCTCTTTGGCCAAACGTACCCCGGTATCCGCACTCGTGGCCCCGAAATTCCCGGTATTTTCGGCCCTCGAACGGGTGACAGGGTACAAAATTGTCCCCCGCAAGTCCCCCTAAGTGACGACTTTGCCGTACGGTCTGTGCGTTGCAGTATTGACAGTGCTAGGTGTCTCTCATTCGAGTTACACCACCATTCATTAGCCAACTAGGGTAAGCGGGCTAATGATTTGGGGGCGGGTCAGGGCGATATTCGGGTTATCGCCCTGACCCGGGTTCAACCCCGTGCGGTGCACGGGGAATTTCGAGCCACAGGTCCACCTCGTCCTCGATGAGAGAATCGCGTCCGAGTGCCACGGACTCATGGTCTGCCACGCTGTGCAGGCCCACCACGGTCACCGCGACATCCGACCCTTCCGGCACTGTGCGGACAATTATCTTGTCCGCGTCGGTTTTATGGATCGCGACCGCAAGGCGAGACAATACGCGCTCGAGCTCGGCATCCGTCAGGTCATCAAGGCTGCCCTCGTCGAGAAGGGTAACCGTGGCTCCGCGGCGGCGCGCGAGCATCACCTCATCGCGCACGGCTTCGTTGAGCAGCCGGCGTCCGCGGATCTCGTCACGGATCGCGCTCTCGAGATGCAGGCACTCCTCACGCTGCTCGTCCGTGAGGTTTCCGCCGCTGGAGAGAATCTGGCGGAGCATCCCCAGCGCCATCGTGCTCGTCTGCGCGAGTCTGGCCTGTCGCTCATGAAGGTGCGCATCCTGCGCAGCCTGCCAGTCGGTGGCTTCGCGTTCGGCCCGCGCGAAGCGTCTCGCATCACAGCCCGCCTTGGCGAGGGCAATGCTCAGAATATGCGAAACCGCCACCCAGGATGCGCTACCCACGATGCCCAAGCTCAGCAACCCCGCCGGCCCTACCGGACCCACGACCGTGATCGTGTGTGCGACCAGGAATGCGATCCCCAGCCACGCAAAAATATGACGACCGCGCGTCGACGTGATGGTGAGCAGTGTTCCACTCGCCGCGACGTACCAACTCGCGTAGCCGGTTCCGCCCGGCCGGTCGAAAGTGAGTTGGGCAGCAACCAACAGAGTGATCAACACGACGACAGCGAAGTTCAATGCTGCCATCCACATCGGCATGGGTTGTCGCCCCGGCAGCAGGCTGAGAATGCTCGCGCCGGCATATAGCGCCATCGCGATGAATACCGGAACCGGGTTGCGCGGCTGGTCGATCGCGT
>NZ_JAYSJZ010000104.1:0-67770 GCF_043726815.1 Lacisediminihabitans sp. | reverse complement strand
CAGAAGTTGTTTGCTGTGGCAGCTTCTGCGGAATGTGATTGCAGGACACTCTTGGTGCAAGGGAGAGGGTCGGTTTCTAGCCTCTGAAACCGACCCTCAATCCTGTTTAAGGCCCTCAAAATGCCGCCTTTCCGCCCCACTGCCCCGCCGGTCCGTAGAGTGGCGATGTGAGCAAGTCGACAATCGCCGTCTCCGCGTGGGAGGCACTGTTCCGGGCCCAGGTCTCGGTGATGCGCTACCTGCAGTCGGACTTTCCGAGCGGAGACCTGTCGCTCAATGAGTACGACGTGCTCTTCAACCTCTCCCGTCAGCCGCAGCGGCAGTTGCGTCTCAAGGATCTCAACCGGCACCTGCTGCTCACCCAGCCGAGCGTGAGCCGACTCGTCGACCGCCTCGCGGCTCGCGGGTACGTGACGAAACTCCACGATCCGGATGACGCCCGAGGCGTCATCGTGCGCCTGAGCGACGAGGGATTCGAGCTGTTCCGCACCGTCGCGCGCAGCCACGTCGAGTCGATCGCCACCCGGGTGGGCGGCGCGCTCACCGACGAGGAGCTCGCCACCCTGCAGACCCTCTGCGACAAGCTGCGCCTCAGCGGAACCTAGGGGCGACAGCGCCGCCCTACTCGTGGCTCGGTGGATCCAGTTGCTGTCGCCGATGGCGGGCACGCGATCCGGCGACCACCGCGAACGATCGCGGTGAGGCGAGAAGCGCCCGCATCACCCGCTTCGGATGCCGTCGAAAGATGCTGCGGAATCCCGCGAACCGGCGCCCGGGAGGCGCCTCGAACAGGGAGACGGCGAAGATGAACGAGTCACTCACCTGCGCGATTCCGAGTCTCGCCTGGCAGTACACCACGCTCGGCAGGGTGATCTCGCCGACGGTAACCCCGATCGCCATCAGGAACGGCCGCAGCGGCTCGATCCCCTGCACGTCCGAGACGAGCCGCACGAATGCCTCCTGCTCCCGCGGGGTGAGGCTGGTGCGGAACATCGACACGAAATAGTCGATGTTCGACACGGATCGCTGGGTGCGGGCGAGCGAGCCGAGCTGGTCATGACCGGCGACGAGGATGGTGCCCACCCGATCCAGGGACGACACCGCGGTGCGCCCGAGGGAGAGCGTCGCTCGACGCGACCACAGCCGTTCGAACACCTCGGCGGGCGGAGCGTAGAAGCCGGGAAAGATGTCGTAGATGTCGAGCGGACAGACGAGTCGGGGGTGCGCGACTCGAGTGAAGACCGGAGGCAGCAGGCCCCTGGTGTGGGGCAGCGCCACTCGCGACCACCCCGCGCCCTCGAGCGCCAGAACGAGGTGGAGCTGGTGGATCGGGTCCACGATCACCGCGGCGGTGGGCGACACCCGCGGCGAGATCAGTCCGAGTTGGGCGAGGATGGGGCCACCGGCGGCCAGACTGCGGATGTTGTGCTCTCGCGAGATCAGCTCGACGAGAGCCGCGACACGCACCTTGTCGCCGCGGAGCCTCGCCTGGTCGGACACGCTCGACGATCCTGCCGGTTGCCGCACTGCCGAAATCGTCATCGCTTCGCCCCTCCCCGCCCCCACCGTAGCCCAGTGACGGCCCAGAGGCGGAGACGCCGTACTGTGGAAGGCGTGACCGGCACGTCAGAATCACCCACCATCGTCTGGCTGCGCGACGACCTGAGAGTGGCGGACAATCCCGCGCTGCTGGCCGCGATTGATCGGGGCGGTCCCGTGGTGCTGCTCTACCTTCTCGACGAGGCGAGCCCCGGCATCCGTCCCCTCGGTGCCGCGAGCCGGTGGTGGCTGCACCACAGCCTTGCCGCGCTCGGCACCGACATCGCGGAACGAGGCGGCGCCCTCGTCCTTCGCCGGGGCGGCGCCGAGACCGAGTTGCCACGGCTCGTGGACGAGCTCGGGGCTGGGGCCGTGCTCTGGAACCGTCGCTACGGCGGACCGCAACGACGGGTGGATGCCGCCCTCAAGTCGGCCCTGCGCGAGGCCGGCCTCGAGGTGCGGAGCTTCCAGTCGAACCTGCTCGTCGAGCCGTGGACCGTCACCACGGGCGAGGGCAATCCGTTCCGGGTGTTCACCCCGTTCTGGCGCGCCTGCCTCGCCAAGGGTGCGCCCCGCGAACCGCTGGAGGCTCCGGCGTCGATCCCCGGGCTCGCGGGCGTGCCGGGAGACGAACTCGAGCACTGGGCCCTGCTGCCTACCAGCCCCGACTGGGCCGGCGGTCTGCGCGAGGCGTGGACTCCCGGTGAGGCCGGCGCGCACGATCGACTCGAGGCCTTCGTCACCGACGGGCTCGAGAACTATGCGAAGGGCCGGGACGAGCCGGGTACCGACTCCACCTCGCGCCTCTCGCCGTACCTGCGGTTCGGGGAGATCAGCCCGTTCCAGATCTGGCAGCGCACCCAGCGCGGCGACCTGAGCCCGGCCGCGGAGGGCAACGTTGTCAAGTTTCTCAGCGAGGTGGGCTGGCGCGAGTTCAACTGGAACATCCTCTTCCACTTTCCCGACCTGCACGAGCGCAACTTCCGCAGCGAGTTCGACGCCTTCCCGTGGGAGACGCCGACGCCGCCCGTTCTCGAAGCCTGGCGGCACGGCCGCACCGGGGTGCCGCTCGTGGATGCGGGGATGCGGGAGCTCTGGCAGACCGGCTACATGCACAACCGGGTGCGCATGGTTGTCGCGTCCTTCCTGGTGAAGAACCTGCTGGTGGACTGGCGGGTGGGCGAGAAGTGGTTCTGGGACACCCTGGTCGATGCCGATGAGGCGAGCAACCCCGGCAACTGGCAGTGGGTGGCCGGCTCCGGTGCGGATGCCGCCCCCTACTTCCGCGTCTTCAACCCGGTGCTCCAGGCCGACAAGTTCGATTCCCGCGGCGACTACCAGCGGCGCTACCTGCCCGAGCTCGACACCGATGCGTATCCCGATCCGATCGTGGACCTGAAGGCCTCTCGGGCCGAGGCCCTCCGGGCCTACGAATACGTCAGGCGGGGCGACCACCGATAGTCGCCACGGCCAGTGCGCCGGCGAGCACGCCGGCGCGGGCCGCGGCCGCGGCATCCCGGGTGCGCAGCCACTCGTCGAGGAAGCCGGCGGCGAACGCGTCCCCGGCCCCGGTCGGGTCCACGATCTCGGTCTCGATGGCCCCGACCCGCACGGTGTCTCGGCCGCGCTGCGCGACCAGCACCCCATCGGTCGCCAGGGTGAGGGCCACCACCGCGAAGTCCTCGGCCAGCCGGGCGACCACCTCGATCGGCGCGGCCAGCCCGGTCAGGACGCGGCCCTCGTCGAGACTCGGGAAGAGCAGGTCCGCGCCGGCCACGGCCGCCAGGAAGCGGTCGGCGCCGAAGTCGTTGATGAATCCGGCCGAGCCGGGGTCCACCGACACGACGACACCGCGAGCCTTCGCCCGCCGGATGAGGGACCGCACGGCGGCGTCATCGGGCCTGCCGAACAGGCTGTACCCGGTGAAGTGCACCATCGCGGCGGCGTCGAGCAGGTCGTCGGCGACGGCATCCGGCGTCATCGCGGCGTTGGCCCCGGTCTCGGTGAGCATGGTGCGCTGCTCGCCGTCGACGATCACCACGATCGACCCGGTCGGCAGGTCGGGGTGGCCGGTGAGGTGCGTGCTGACGCCGCAGCGGGAGAGCAGTGCGTGGTGGCGCTCGAGGTCGTCGGCGCCGACCATCCCGACGAAGTCCACGGCGGCACCGAGGCGGCCCAGCCAGGCCGCCGTGTTGGCCGCCGACCCGCCCGCGCGGCGGCGGATCGACGAGGCAGTGTCCGTGTCCGCACGGATCGGGCCGTGCGGCACTACCACGACGTCGTCGATCACGTCGCCGAACACGACGATCCGCGCCCGGTCAGGCACGGGCGATCCGCGCCCATTCGATCGCGATCTCGGCGGCGAGCCGCACGTTGTTTCGGGCGAGGTCGAGGTTGACCTCGAGGCTCCTGCCCTCCGAGGCGTTGACGATGAATCCGAGCAGGAACGGCGTCACCGCCTTGCCGTGGATGCCGGCGGCATCCGCGGCGGCGAGTGCCTCCGCGAGCACCCGGTCGTGCTCGGTCGGATCCCACTGCTGCTCACGCGGGATGGGGTTGGCCACCACGATCCCCTGGCCGTGGCCGAGCGCGTCCTGGCTGCGCATGATCGCCGCGACCTGGGCGGCGGAGTCCACCGACCAGTCGAGCTCGTGCGCGGATTCGGTGAGCCAGAAGCTCGGAAAGACGGTGGTGCGATAGCCCACGACGGGAACGCTCAGTGTCTCGAGCCGCTCGAGCGTGGCGGCGATGTCGAGCACCGACTTCACGCCGGCGCTCACCACCGTGACGGGTGTCACGGCGAGGGTCGACAGGTCGGCGGACTCGTCGAAGGTGTGGTTGGCACCCCGGTGCACCCCGCCGAGGCCCCCGGTGGCGAAGACCCGCACGCCGGCCAGGGAGGCGAGGTGCGCGGTGGCCGCCACCGTGGTGGCCCCGCTCGCCCCGGCCGCGGCGAGCACCGGCAGGTCGCGCACGCTGGCCTTGGCGAGGTCCTCCTCGGCGATGCGGCGAACGCCGTCCTCATCCAGGCCGATGCGCGGCACGCCGTCGAGCACCGCGATCGTCGCGGGTGTCACTCCGGCCTCCCGCAGGATGCGTTCGAACTCCTTCGCCGCCTCATGGTTGCGGGGGCGCGGCAGCCCGTGCGAGATGATCGTGGACTCGAGGGCCACGACCGGTCCACCGGCGGCGAGCGCCTCGGCAACCTCGGTCGAGACGATGAAGGGCGTGGTCATAGGCACCACACTATCGGCGGCGCAGGCCACGGTTCGTGCCGGTGAACCAGACGCGCCCCGCCCTCGTTTAATGGTCAATCGGGAGTGCGGGCCTCACCGCCCGAGTTGGGAGTCGAACGACATGAAGACCTACCGGACCGCGATGATCGCGACCGCCGCGGCGATCCTTCTGCTGGTGGCCGGATGCTCGTCCGGCGGAGCGACGAGTCCGTCGTCGGGCACCAGCCAGCCCGCCGCCAGCGCGTCGGCATCGGCGTCGGCGTCGGCATCGGCATCGGCGGACGCCATCCTGATCAAGGACTTCACGTTCATGGCGCCGGCGTCGGTGGCGCCCGGCGCGACGGTGACGGTGACGAACACGGACAGCCAGGCCCACACGGTCACCTCGGACGACGGCACGTCGTTCGATGTCACGATCCAGGGCGGGGCCACGGCAACCTTCACCGCGCCGTCGACCCCGGGCAGCTTCGCGTTCCACTGCACGTTCCACCGCAACATGCACGCGACCCTGGTCGTGAAGTGAACGGGCCCGGCGCGGGCTCCCGGGCAGCCGATGTCGTGCTTCGGCTGCTGGTGACCGCGTCGTTGGCGACCGATGCCGTCGTGCACATCCTGCTGGCGCCCGGGTACCAGCTCGCGAATCCGGGCGGCATCGGGCAGGGCAACCTGTTCTACCTGGAGTCGGCGTCAGCTATCGCGGTCGCGCTGTACGTGCTGATCCGCGGCAGCCGCCCGGCCTACCTCCTCGCCCTGGCCATCACGGCCAGCGCCCTCGCCGCCGTGCTGCTGTCCAGTCTGGTTCGGCTGCCGGCGATCGGCCCGATCCCCTCGATGTACGAGCCCATCTGGTTCTTCGAGAAGACGCTCACGGCCGTCGCCGAGGCGGTCGGGGCCGTGCTGGCCCTCGTCGGGCTGATCGTGGGCCGGCCGGGCGGTCGCCGGACGGCCCAGTAACCCGATCAGGTGGCGCGCAGGGTGTCGGCGTGATCCGGAACGTACCGGTGCAGTTCGCGCGGAGGACGCTCGTAGTCTTCGGCGTGGGGCCGATGCGGAATCTCGACGCTCTCCGGCTCCAGCGACTCATACGGCACCTGGCCGAGGAGGTGATTGATCGCGTTGAGCCGCGCCGAACGCTTGTCGTCGCTCTCGATCGTCCACCACGGCGCCTCCGGGATGTCGGTGGCCGCGAACATCTCGTCCTTCGCCCGGGAGTAGTCCTCCCACCGGGTGATCGACAGGAGGTCGGTCTCTGACAGCTTCCAGCGCCGCATCGGGTCGTTGAGCCGCGACTTGAATCGCGCCTCCTGCTCGGCGTCGGAGACCGAGAACCAATACTTGATGAGGATGATCCCGTCGGCGACGAGCATCCGTTCGAAGTCCGGTGCCTGCTGGAGGAAGAGCTCGTACTGCTGCGGGGTGCAGTACCCCATCACGTGCTCGACACCCGCCCGGTTGTACCAGGAGCGGTCGTAGAGCACGATCTCGCCCGCCGTGGGAAGCCGCTCGATGTAGCGCTGGAAGTACCACTGGCCGCGTTCCCTCTCGCTCGGCATCGGGAGTGCCACGACCCGGGCCGTGCGCGGGTTGAGATACTGCATGATTCGCTTGATGGCGCCGCCCTTGCCCGCGGCATCGCGGCCCTCGAACACCACGACGACGCGCGCGCCCGCGGCGGTCACCCACTGCTGCATGCTCACGAGCTCGATCTGCAGCCGCTCGAGCTCGGCCTCATAGGCCTGCCTCGCCACTCGTCGCGCGGAGGGCTTCTTCTTCGTCTTCTTCGACCCGGCCATGGTCGCCACAGTAGCCGGGATGGGCGCCTCCCTCAACGAGGCGGGTCGGTCCGCGAGCACGAGGCGTCGACATCCGCTCGCAGGACCCTGTCAGGTTCGGCCCGACAACTCGGGCGCGCTCCCGCCTCCATTGGCATCCGCGCTCCCAGCAAGGCACAGCAAGTCGCGGCAAGTCATGGCAACTCGGCCCCCGAACGGGTGTCAGCAGAAACAGACCAAACCGATTGCCGCCTGCCTTCGGATGACCCAGTGCGGCCGGGAAAAGCTTCCGGCGGCACCCAAGTGAAGAGGAGTTCAGACCATGAACAACACCACGAAGAAGACCGCCTTCGGCATCGCCGGAGTCGCAGCCGCCGCGCTGCTCACCATCGGCATGGCCACCCCGGCCATGGCCAGCAGCAACGATTCGCACACGGCGAACGGCACCGCAACGCAGACCCGTCTTCTCGGCGACGTCACCGGGGCCCTCGGTGGCACCGACGTCGACGGTAACGGCATCGGACTCAGCAACTTCCTGCGCGGAGCGAACCTCGGCGGATCTGCGTCCAACTCCTCCCCGGTCGTGCTCGCCCCCCAGGTCGGGGTCGGCGATGTCGCTAGCGGTGGAGTGCTGAACGGAAGCGCCGTCGCGTCGGACAACGACGTCGCGGCCCCGATCGCCTCCGGCAACACCACGCCGGTGGCCTCGGGTAACGACGTTCCCGTGGCGAACGGCAGCGGCAACACGACCGTGAGCCCCGATGTGACAGGCAACGACGTGACCGGCAACTCTGCAACCAGCTCGGTGAGTGACCTCGCAGACGTCGACAGCATCCTCCGGGGCGTCGGCAGCAGCGTCGACCTGAACTCGATCCTGGGCCGCTGACCGTTCCAGTACGACTCGAATCGGCCCTCGGTGCTCCTGCGCCGGGGGCCGATCGTGGTTCTCACGCCGTGCGACCCGTGGCACCCGAGCTGGGGGCACTTCATCGGGGGCATAGGCGCGGGAAGCCCGCCGCCCGTAGATTTGATGCCACGACACAGCGGGGCGTGACCGAATGGACAGCAGGAACGGTGGGGACGACGGATCGTCCTGGCGCACGATGATCGTTCGCGTGTGGTCGGAGCCGAATGCCGACCATGGCTTCCGGGCGAGGCTGACCATGGAAGAGCTGCCGAACATCGAGCCCTCCGTCGTCTTCGCCACCGAGCCCGAACAGGTTCTGGATGCGGTGCGCGACTGGCTGTCCCACCCCGCAGAGACGGCCACCACCTCGCCGGAGCACGCGCGCGACTAGTTTGACCATTGACAAACTGAGGCGATCTAGCCATAGTGTTGCCGTGCGCAGAACAGTCTGCCAACCCGACAGCGCCGACTCTGTGCCCCGTCCGTCATTCGCGGTAGCGAAGGAGACTGGCTGTGATAGCACGCGCTGCACCGAGGTGGGAGCTCACCCTACTCAACTGCTGGCAGTTGAGTCTCGCCGGAGAGGCCGCCAGCGTGAGCAGCCGGCAACGTCGCCTCATCACCGCGCTCGCGCTCGCCGGCACCCGCTCCCGAACGTATTTCGCCAACCTCCTCTGGCCCGATTGCTCCGAGTCGCAGGCCGCCGGTAGCCTTCGGGCCAGCCTGCACGCGATCTCCCACCAGCAACCGGGACTCCTCAACCCCTCCTCCAACCCGTTGTCGCTTGACTCCTCCGTCGCCGTCGACGTGAACCGGGTGCGCCGGATCATCGCGGACATTGACGGTCAGGAGATTGATCGCGCGGGCGCCATCCACGAACTCAGGGGCGCCGACCTGCTGCCGGACTGGTACGAGGATTGGGTGCTGTTCGAGCGGGAGCGACTGAACTCCCAACGCCTCCGCGCGCTCGAGTCACTCGCCGAGCACTACCTCGCCATCGCCGACATCGGGCGTGCCCTGGATGCGGCCGGCGCGGCCGTCGAGATCGAACCTCTTCGCGAGAGTTCTCACCTGCTCCTGCTGCGCTGCCACCTGGCCCTGGGCAACAGCGCCGCCGCCATGCGGCTCTACCATTCGCTCGAGGAGCGACTCCTCGAGGAGATGAGCATCGCACCGTCTCCGCGGTTCACGGAGCTCCTCGACGGCGTTCTGGCCAGTCGGCACGCCCGCCGCTGAGCCGCCCCCGTCTGTCCCATCGCACCATCCAGGCACGACCGAACAGGAATTGAGGCACAGGAATGCATTCCAGGAAACTGATCACCTCCGCCGGCACGGTTTCTCTCGTGACCGGCGCGCTTCTGGTGGGCATGATCGCGGGCCCGACCGCCGCGGCGGGCTCTGGCCACACCGATATCGATCACCTCGTGGGGGTGGGGCGCTTCGACACCGCGTCGTCCGCCATCCCCACCGCGGCCCAGCCCACGGCCACCGACCGGGTCGATGCCACGGCGCACGCCGGCCGGAACGCCCCGAAATCGGTGGCTTCGGCGGTCGCGACGAGCAATTGCGACGGCTGCCAGGGCACGGCCACCACCTTCCAGGTCGTCTACGTCGATGGGTCGGGTCCGGCTCTCGCCGACAACACCGCCACCGCCTGGTCGAGTTGCGTGAGCTGCGGCGCCTCGTCGGTGTCGGTGCAGCTCGTTGTGGTTCGCCGGGCCCAGACGATCACGGTGAACAACCGTGCCCTCGCCCTCAACGTGACCTGCACCGGGTGTTCGACCTCGGCGGCCGCCATCCAATTCGTGATCGCGGGGGGCAACCGTCGGGAGCTTTCGGCCCAGGCGCACGCCCTGATCGATCAGATCCAGACCGAACTGGCCGCGAGCATCGCACCGGCTCCCCAATCGAATTCACGACGCCTCGCGACGCCTCAACTCGAGAGTCTCGCCACCCAGGCCGCCGACCGGCTCCAAAACATCATCGTTTCCGGCACCGGTGCTGCGAGCGTCCAGCGGAGCATCGACCTCAAGCTCGGCGGATAACGGAGAGGTAACGGCGCAGTAACGCGGCCGTACCTTCGGCGGGAGTTCACTGGCCTCACCCGATTCGATTTGGAATCGCCCGAGCACGCAAAGGGGGTGATTGAAATGGAAAAACTCACGATCAGGGAACTCGAAGGCCAGTCGGTGGAGTTGCTGCCGACGAGAGAAACGCTCTTCTGGAACTCCAACCTCAACTGGGCAGCCGTCTACGCTTCGAACTCCTCGATGGCGATCAACGCGGCGACAATGTGGTCCCAGGCCAACAGCGCGGCAATGCAGGCCATTAGCGTCTCGCAACACTGATTCTGAGTCGCGCCTGGCGTCGCCCACGCGGCGCCGGGCACGACGGAAGGGTGAAAGTCATGAAGGCAACAACCGCCCTCAGCCCCGACGTTCTCGATCTCGAGACCGCGGAACTCTTGCCTGCGCGCGAGACGCTGTTCCTTGATTTCAACATCAACGTTTCCCCCGTCATCGCAGTCAACCTCGCCCTGGCGATCAATGCCGCGACGATGGCCTCGACTGCGAGCGCGAACGCGTTGCAGCACCTCGCGTTGGTTCATCCGTAGCCTCACAGGTTCGTCTACTCGGCGGGCACGTTCTACCGGGCGTGCCCGTCGTTGACGCACGAATGCCCACACACGATTGCCCACACCCGATTGCCCAGAGACGATTGCACAGAGACGTGCACCATGACATCAGACACGAGAGACATCGACCGGGCGATCTGGCGCCGCGCGCCCGGCGTGCACTCGCTCGGCCTCGTGTCCGGATCCGGACTGACGAAGCCCACCTACCTCGTGCAGCGCCGGGATGAGCAGGTGGTGCAGCTCTCCGAACTTCTCAACCTCGTGCTCGAGAAGGCGGGCAACGGTCGGGCCGCGCCCGAACTCGCCACCGCGGTCAGCGCCACCTTCGGCAAGGAACTCACGGTAGACGGCCTGCATCACCTCATCGACACGAAACTCGGCCCCCTGGGACTCATCGAGGACGTGACCGGCAGGGCGCCGGCCGCCGAGAATCCGGTGACCGCGCGTCCCCTGCTCAGCCTCAGCCTTCGCGGCACGATCCTCCCCGCGTCCGTCGTGCGTCGGATCGCGGGATGGCTCTCTCCCCTCTATCTCGCACCCGTCGTGGTTGTCGCGGTGATCGCGCTGATCGTTCTGGATGCCGTGCTGCTGGCGACCGGGGACTTTCAGAACGCGGTACGGGACATTCTGATCACCCCGACCCTTCTGCTCGCACTCTTTGCTCTGCTGACCCTCGGTGGGCTCATCCACGAACTCGGCCACGCGACGGCGTGCCGTTTCGGCGGCGCCGAACCCGGGGTGGTCGGCTTCGGGCTCTACCTGGTCTTCCCCGCGTTCTTCACGAATGTGACCGACTCCTACTGCCTCGGCAGGACGGGCCGGGTGCGCACCGACCTCGGCGGCCTCTACTTCAACGTGTGGTGCGTGCTGCTGGCGGGGGCGGGCTACCTCCTCACCCGCGAGGGCATCTTCTTCCTCTTCGTGATCGCCACGCAATTCCAGATGCTTCAGCAGCTGCCGCCCACGATCAGGCTGGACGGCTACTTCGTGCTTGCCGACCTCGCCGGGATTCCGGACCTGTTCTCCCGCGTGGGTCCCGTGCTGCGCAGCCTGCTGCCCGGTCGTGAGCCGGATCCGCGGGTGACCGAGCTGCGACCGGCGGCACGGCGAATCGTCACGGTGTGGGTGCTCACGGTGATCCCGCTCCTGGTCCTGGCCTTCGGCTGGTTGCTGTGGAACCTGCCGGCCATCGTCGGGCAGACCGTGGAGGCGATCGCCTCCCATGCCGCAGCGACCGGCGCGGCCGTCGCCGCCGGGCGGGCCGCCGAGGCCGCTCTCGGCGCACTGTCCGTGATCCTCCTCGTGCTCCCGCTCGCCGGACTCGCACTCGTGCTGGGGCGCAGTCTCGTCGCGGCGGTCCGCGCCGCCACCAACCGAATCGGCCCGGCTCGCTCCGGGCCCTCCGAACCACCCGAGAGGACACCCATCGTGAACGAGAACGCACCACGACCCACCCCAGATGAACCGCCCGCGAGCAGCGCGAACCGCACCGCGGATGCCCCCGAAGCCCCCACGGACGTCCGCCCGGTCGCGACCCTCATGCCGCGGCCATCCCCCGCCCCCTGGCTGATGGCGCCGGCCCGAAAGACGGAGGAGTGGGTGCGGGTCGAGCCCCCCTCGACTCTGCGGCCCGCCCGCGCCTCTTTCCTCACCGAGATGGACGTGGAGCCGCCGGCCGTCGACGGGTGGCGCGGGCTGGTGGCGCGGACCACCGGCCTCCAGGTTCCGCCCGCCGCGTCAGAACTCGAGCAGCGGCGCCGCGTGCAGGCGGTGAGCCGGCACTGGTCCGGACCCCGCGGGATCGCCGTCGTCAATGGCAAGGGCGGTGTGGGCAAGACCGTGACCAATGCGATGCTCGCCGCCGTGTTCGCCAGGAACGGGGGCTCCGGCGTGCTCGCCTGGGACAACAACGACACGCGCGGCACGCTCGGCTGGCGCACCGAGAAGAGCGATCACGACGCGACCGTGCACGACCTCCTGCCCCAGAAGGAGCGCCTGCTCCTCCCATCCGCGAGGGTGTCTGACCTCGCGCCCTTCGTTCACCACCAGACCAGCGACAAGTACGACGTGCTGCGGTCGAATCCCGAACTGCTCGCCACCGGGCAGAGAATCACTCAGGCCGACTTCGACGCGCTGCAGCTGGTGGTGACGAAGTACTACCGCATGATCTTCTTCGACTCGGGCAATGACGAATCGGCCCCGCGCTGGCTGCGGATGATCGACCACACCGACCAGCTCGTGGTGGCCACCACCGCCCTCGGCGAGGCGGCGGAGTCCGGTGCACTGCTCCTCGAGGCGCTTCACGATCGGGATGAGCACTCGGCGAGACTCGCGAAGAACGCGGTGGTGGTGGTGCTCCAATCCGAACGGAACGGAGGCATGGCCGCGGCCCAGCGCATCGCCGACGGCTTCGCGAGCATCGCGCGGGCGGCCGTCACCATCCCCTTCGACCGGGCGCTGCACGGCGGTGCGCTTCGCTTCGACTCCCTGAGCCGCGCCACCCAGGATGCCTGGCTCGCGGCGGGAGCGGCCGTGGCCGACGGCCTCTGATCGCGCCGCACTCCCCCCACGCTCTCGCGCGTAACGCCGCCGTGCGAGGATGGCGCTGTGAGGTCGGGCGTGAGGCGGGCAGGACGGGTCGTCGTCGCGTGGGTGCTCGTGGCCCTTCTCGCCCTGCTGGTGCCCGCGGCGACATCCGGCGTGCTGCCTCCCGGCGGGGCGCTCGCTCCGACCCCGCCCATGGGCTGGAACAGCTGGAACCAGGTGGGCTGCTCCGGTCTCGACGAGAGGGTGGTCAAGGCCGCCGCCGACGGACTCGTGGTCTCCGGCCTGGCCCGATCCGGCTACCGGTACGTGGTGGTCGACGACTGCTGGCAGGGACCGCGGGACTCGGCGGGCTCCCTCACCGCCGACGAGTCGCGATTCCCGTCCGGCATCCCCGCCCTCGCCGCCTACGTGCACGCCCGCGGCCTCAAGTTCGGCCTCTACGCCGTGCCCGGCAGCCAGACCTGTGCCAACTACTACGCGAAGTACCCGGTGCGGGGCATCGGGAGCATCGGACACGAGACGCAGGATGCCGCGACCTTCGCGCGCTGGGGCGTGGACTTTCTCAAGTACGACTGGTGCCGCGCCGACCTCACCGACGGCCTGCGCGAGCAGCCGGCGTTCGCCAAGATGGGCGAGGCGCTGAGGGCGACCGGTCGCAAGATCGTCTACTCCATCTCGGAGTACGGGGAGCAGAAGCCGTGGCTGTGGGCGCCGGGGCTCGCGAACCTCTGGCGCACCAGCCACGACATCCACCCCACCTGGAAGTCGATCGCGGACCGCATCGACGCCCAGGCGCCCCTGGCGCAGTTCGCGCGACCCGACGCGTGGAACGATCCGGACATGCTGGAGATCGGCAACGCCGGGCTCACCGAGGCGGAGACGCAGACCCACTTCGGCATGTGGTGCATGCTGTCCGCCCCGCTCATCCTGGGCACCGACCTCGGCGCGCTCCCCCGACCGACAATCGACATGCTGCGCAACGCCGACGTGCTGGCCCTCGATCAGGATCGCCTCGGCCGGCAGGCCTTCCGCGTCGGTCGATCGGGCGGCCACGAGGTCTGGGCGAAGTCGCTCGTGCGCGGCGAGGCCGCCGTGGCGCTGCTCAACACCACCTCAGACGCAACGACCATTCGCACCACCCTGTCGGCCGTCGGGCTGCCGCCGGGCCGGTGGCTCGTGCGCGACCTGTGGACGGGCGCCGAGACATCGAACGGCTCCGGGCGCCTCTCCGCCGTCGTTCCGGCGCACGGAGTCGCTCTGCTTAGGCTCTCGCCGATCACCCCCTGATCAGCGTCGCACCAGCCGGATGAGGATGCCGTGCTCGGGATGGAGCACCGGCATCGGAAGGCCGACCTCCGCCAGGAAGCGGCCGGAGGCGGTGATCCCCTCCGGAATCCAGCCCACGTTGATGATCGCCCCGTACGGCGAGGTCAGCGTGGGGAAGATCACGGTCACGTCGTAGTCCGCCTGCGGGTCGAGACCCGGGAAGCCCACCTGGCCGGGGATCTCGTCGAACGAGGTCGCGACACTCACGAAGGCGAAGAGCGCCTCCGTGCCGTCCGACGCCACGACGCCGCTGAGCGAGTGGGCCGGGTCCGCGAGGTCGGCGTGGACCGCCGTTCCCGAGTGGATGAGGGCTCGGTGGGTCTTGTAGAGGCCGACGGCCTGGCTCAGCTCCGAGAACTCCGACTCGTTCAGGCCGCGCACGTCCCATTCGATTCCGAAGTGCCCGAACATCGCCGTGACGGCGCGGAATGAGAGCGAATGGGTGCGGTGGGTCGTGTGGGCCGTCGTCGGCCCCACGTGCGTCCCCACGAGCTCCGGCGGCAGGATCGCCTCCGTCCAGCGCTGGATGGTCTGCCGCTCGAGCGCGTCGTTGCAGTCAGACGCCCAGACCCGGTCCGTGCGTTCGAGCACCCCCAGGTCGACCCGCGCTCCGCCCGAGGAGCAGCTCTCGATCTCCACGGCGGGATGCGCGAGCCTCAGCGCGTCCATGAGGCGGTAGGCGGCGAGCGTCTGTTCGTGGGTCGATGCCGCTCCGGAATGCCCCATCTCGGTGAGGTCCCGGTTCTGGTCCCACTTGAGGTAGGAGATCGCGTTCTCGGAGAGGAGCGCGTCGAGCCGGGAGAACACGTAGTCCCACGCGTCGGGGTTCACGAGGTCGATCACCTGCTGGTGCCGCCACTCCACCGGGGTGCGGCCGAGGCCGGGCCCGCTCAGCCAGTCCGGATGCGCCCGGATCACATCCGAGTCCTCGTTCACCATCTCCGGCTCGACCCAGAGCCCGAAGTCCATGCCCCGCGAGCGCACGTCGTCGATGAGCGCGGTCAGGCCGTTCGGCCAGACGTCCTCGTCCACGAACCAGTCGCCGAGCCCGGCCTTGTCGTTGCGGCGGTGCCTGAACCAGCCGTCGTCGAGCACGAAGCGTTCGACGCCGATCCTCTGCGCCGCGTCGGCGAGTTCGAGCAGGTTGTCGATGTCGTGGTGGAAGTACACCGCCTCCCAGGTGTTGAGCACGACCGGGCGCGGGGATGCCGGGTGGGTCGGCCTCGACCGCAGCCACCGGTGGAAGGTCTCTGTGATCCCGTCGAGCCCTCGCGCGGAGTGGGAGGCGTAGGTCCACGGCGTCGTGTGCGACTCGCCGGGCGCGAGCACGACCTCGCCCGGCGCGAAGAGCTCGGAGTTGCCGATCAGGGCGGGCCCGGACGGCGTCTTCTCCACGGTTGTCGCCCGGTTGCCGCTGAAGCCGAAGTGGGTGGCCCAGACCGCGCCGGACCGGTTGCCGAAGCCGGCGGTGCCGACGGCGGTGAAGAGCGAGGAGTCGTGCCCGGTTCGACCGTGGCGGTACTCGCGCAGCCAGGTGCCCTGCCGCAGCGACTGGCGCTGCGGATGCTGTTCCCGGCACCACCGGCCAGACAGGTCGAGGATCTCGGCTGCTCCGAGTCCGGTGGGCACCGAGTTGGTCAGCGACAGCAGCGAATAGCCCGTGTCGCCGAGGTTCCGCAGCGTGCTCCGCAGGCGCAGCATCCCCTCGTCGGTGAGATGGATCTCCACGACGAGTTCGATCGCGGCGGCGGAATCCGACATCGTGATCTCGTGTCCGTGCGCGCCGAGGGCCCGAGACCCGGTGGTCACGAGCGACGGGGAGAACGCCCGGCCATCCGGCCGGTGGCCCTCGACGGCCGGGCGGCCGCGCCATCCGCTCGAGGCCTGCGGCACGAGCTCCCGACGGTATGGGTTGCCCACCGACGAGGGGGGCACCGGATGGCTCGAGACGGCGAGGTGCACCGGCTCCCCCAGATCGGAACCCCAGTGCACCACCTCGGGCGTCGCACGGGACAGGTCGATGATGAACGCGGAGTCTCCTCCGCGCAGGGTGACGAGGTCGTTCATCGCGCGGACTCCCGCACGACGGCGACGGCCCCGGCGGCGAGGGTGAGCCGCCCGTCGGTGATGGTGTCGGTGAGCAGGTCGACGCCGTCGACGTGCACGACGGCGACGGAATCCGAGTGGTTGATGGCGAAGGTCCAGGTGCGGTCGCCGTCCGAGCGGCGCACGACCTCGACCTCCCCTGTCACGGCGTGGGCCGCCGAGACTCCCGCCTCGCCGGCGATGTCGGAGGCGAGCTGCAGAACTCCCGCCTCGGTGAGCGATGTTCCCACGTAGTAGGCCGAGCCGCTGCCGAGGCGGTTGCGGCTGATCGCCGGGGAGCCGGCCGTCGGTCCACTCGCGTACTCCGCAAGCACCTCCGCGCCGGTGGCGCGGCCGAGCTCGCTGAACCGCAGACCGGAGCCGTACCGGCTGAGCGGCACCTGCTCCTCCGCCCGAAGCGGGAAGAACTCCTCGATGCGGATGCCGACCAGGTCGACGAAGGCCCCGGGGTAGCCGCCGAGGCGGATGTGGTCGTCCTCGTCCACGATGCCCGAGAGGTAGGTCACCACGACAGTGCCGCCGGACTCCGCGAAGGCGTGCAGGTTGCGTGCGCCGTCATCCGTCATGAGGTACTGCATCGGCACGACCACCAGGCGATAGCCGGCGAGGCCGTCGGTGGAGCGGCGGAAGTCGGTGGTGACGCCCAGGCGGTAGAACGCGTCGTGCCAGAGGCGCGTCTCCGCCATCGCGGTGGTGTCGACGCTCGGATGGGCATCGAGCTCGCTCGCCCAGCGCGCGTCGGTGTCGTGGATGATCGCGACATCGGCGCCGGAGACTCGCGAGCCCACCACCTCGGAGATCTTCTTCAGCGCCGAGCCGAGCTCGACCACCTCGCGCCAGACCTTCGAGTCCGTGCCGGCGTGCGGCAGCATCGCCGAGTGGAACTTCTCCGAGCCGGCCCTCGCGGCGCGCCACTGGAAGAACAGGGCAGCGTCGGCCCCGCGGGCCACGTGCTGCAGCGAGTTGCGCAGCATCTCGCCTGGGGCCTTCGCGATGTTGCGGGGTTGCCAGTTCACGGCGGACGTGGAGTGCTCCATGAGCAGCCACGGCGCCCCGGACGCCAGGCTCCGGATGAAGTCGGCGGTCATCGCCAGCTCCTGGAAGTTGCGGGGGTCTTCGGCGACGAGGTAGTGATCGTTCGACACCACGTCGAGGTGGTCGGCCCACTTCCAGTAGTCGATGGGCTTGTCGAGTCCCATCATGAATCCCATGAAGTTGGTCGTGACCGGATGCGGTGAATGCTCCCGCAGGATGCGAGCCTCCGCGTCGTAGCACTCGAGGAGCTCGTCGGACGAGAACCGGGCGAAGTCCAGAACCTGGGTGGGGTTGATGAAGGTGCCGGACTGGCGGGGCGGGGTGATCTCGTCGAAGTGGTAGTAGTGCTGCGACCAGAACGCCGTGCCCCAGGCCTCGTTGAGAACGTCGACGGAGACGTACTTGCTCTCCAGCCAGCGCTGGAAGGCGGCACCGGAGACATCGCAGTAGCAGGGCTGGTTGTGGCAGCCGTACTCGTTGTGCACGTGCCACATGATCACAGCGGGGTGGTCGGCGTACCGCCGGGCGATCTCGGTGGTGAGGGCCGCGGCCGCCGCCCGGTATTCGGGGCTGGACGCGCAGAACGCCTGGCGCGACCCGTAACCGAGACGCACCCCCGAGGCGGTCACCGGCAGCGATTGGGGGTACTTGTGCGAAAACCACGGGGGCGGCGAGGCGCTCGCATTCGCCAGGTCAACCCGGATGCCGGACTCGTGCAGCAGATCCAGCACCGAATCGAGCCAACCGAACTCGTATCGGCCCTCTGACGGCTCCAGCAGTGCCCAGCTGAAGATCCCGATGCTCACCAGGTTCACCCCGGCCACCTTCATCAGGGCGACGTCTTCCTGCCACACCGACGGATCCCACTGCTCAGGGTTGTAGTCGCCACCGAATCCGAAAGCGGGAATGCCGTCGTCGGAAAGCCGTGACGAGATGGGGTGCATTGTCATCCTTTGCTGGCGCCGAGGGTGAGTCCGGCGACGAACTGGCGCTGAAGCGCGAGGTAAATGATCAGCGTGGGGATCACCGTGATGATCGCCCCGGCCGCGAGCAGGTTGTAGTTGGAGAGGAACTGGCCCTGCAGGTTGTTGAGGCCTGTGGTGACGGGCAGCATGCTGCCGCTCTGGATGAAGAGCAGCGGCCAGAAGAAGTCGTTGTAGATCCAGATCACCTCCAGGGTGCCGAGGGCGGCGAGCGCCGGCCGGGTCAGCGGCATGATGATGTTCCAGTACTGCCGCCAGACCCCGGCGCCGTCCACGAAGGCGGCCTCGGTGAGGTCCTGCGGTAGGGCCTTCATGTAGTTGGACAGCACGAAGGTGCAGAAACCGACCTGGAACGCCGTGTCCACCGCGATCACCGCCGTGTAGGTGTTCAAGAGGTTGCCCGACCCGCTGAGGCTGTACGGCAGGGTGAAGTGCTTGAACATCTCGAACAGCGGAGCGGCAAGCACCTGCGGTGGCAGCAGGTTGCCGGCGGTGAACATGATCAGCAGCGTGATGTTGAACTTCCACGAGAACCGGCTCACCGCGAACGCCATCATCGAGGCGAAGAACAGGGTGAGAATCACGCTGGGCAGCACGATGATCAACGAGTTCGTGAACAGCCGCGCGAATCCGCCCTGGTTCCAGGCGGTCACGAAGTTGTTGAAGTTGAACGCTCCGCCGAAGCTGAAGTAGCCGAACTTGTCAGTGTCCGCCTTCGAACGCAGGGCGGTGAAGACCGCCCAGCCCAGTGGGATCAGCCAGAGGATCGACATCAGGATCAGGAAGAGATGGAGGCCGTAACGCGGCCGCTGCATCGAGCCGACCTTCGCGGCGCGGACCGTGGGGGCGCCGGCGGCCGCCTTCGTTGGGGTGCTGAGCGAGGACATTCAGGCCTCCTTCTTGAAGGTGCGGCTGAGGTAGATGATGATCGGCACGAGCGAGACCACGAGCAGAATGGTGGCGAGAGCCGAGCCGACGCCGATCACCTGCCCCTCGCCGACCAGGTTCTGGATCACCAGGGCGCTGATGAGTTCGAGTCCGTTGGTACCGCGGTTGATGATGTAAACGATGTCGAATGCCCTCAGCGACTCGATGATCGTGATGACGACGATCACGATGTTGATCGGCCGCATCACGGGAAAGACCACCCGGAAGAAGGTCTGCACCGCGTTGGCTCCGTCGAGTGACGCCGCCTCCCGAAGAGACGGGTCAACACCCTTCAGGCCCGCCAGGTAGAGGATCATCACGTAGCCCGCGTGGCGCCAGGTCGCGGCGACCATGGCCGCCCAGATGTTGACGTGAGGATCCCCGAACCAGTCCACCGCCTGGGGGGTGCCCGAGGTGCCGAGCAGGAAGTTGAGCAGGCCGTTGTTCTGCGAGTAGAACAGCTGCCAGATCACGCCGATGAGCACCAGCGACAACATCACCGGGGCGAAGAAGATGCTCTGGTAGATGCGGGTTCCCCGGATGTTCTGGTCGAGCAGGATGGCCAGCAGCAGCCCGAGCGGGGTCGCGATCACCGCGAGGAAGACGAGCCAGAGGATGTTGTGCTGAAGGGCGGGCCAGAACGGCGGGTAGTCCCGGAAGACGTAGGCGTAATTGGCGAACCCGCCCGGGCGGATGTCGGAGAACGCGAGTCCGTTCCAGCGCACGAAGGAGAGGAACACCGACAGCACCGTCGGGATCCAGATCAGCACGAGCTGGATCAGGGTGGGCACCAGAACCATCGCCCCCAGGATGACCTTGTCGCGGCGTGAGAGCAGGCTGTAGCGCCGGCGGCGCCGGCCAGGGGTCGCGATGCCCCTGGCCGCCGTCGTCACGCCGAGGGTGGTGTCGGCCATGATTTTCTCTAGTTTCTATTGCGTGTTCTTGTTACTGGGCCGCGTACAGCGCCTTGGCCTGCGCCTCGAGGTTCGCCGTGTCGATCGTGCCGTCCTTCAGGAAGCCCTGGAGAGCCGGGATCATCACGTTGTTCGCCATCGCGGGCAGGGCGTCGCGGTCGAAGAACTGGCTGATCGACTTGGCGTTGGCGATGACATCGGCGAGCTTCTTGTTGAATTCGCTGTACCCGGAGGTGTCGGCCCCCTTCGCGGTCATCAGGTTTGACTTGTCCACCGAGAAGTACGCCTCCTGGCCGGCCGGGGTGCCCATGAACGCGAGGAAGTCGCGGGCGGCCTTGTTCTCGCCGCCCTTCTTCGAGAGCATGAGCCCGTCGATCGGCGCCTCGACGGCATCCATGCCCTCCGTGGCGATCTCGGGGAACGGGAAGAAGTCGACGTCAGCCAGCACGGCCGGGTCGGTGAACTGCTGGGTCACGAACGAGCCGAGCAGGTACATGCCGGCCTTGCCCGCGCCGAGCAGCTGCGCACCCTCCTGCCAGGTGAGCCCGAGGGCGTTCGTCGACTGGTATGGCAGCAGCTGCTTCCAGTTGTCGAACACGTCCTTGACCTTCTTCTGGTCCCAGGACTCCTTGTGTGCCGTGAGATCCATGTGGAACTTGTAGCCGTTGGTGCGCATGTTGATGTAGTCGAACGTGCCCATGGCCGGCCAGCCGTCCTTGTCCGCGAAGGCGATGGGAACCAGGCCGTCCGCCTGCATCTGCTTGGCGAGGGACACGAGGTCGTCGAACTTGGTTGGAACGGTGTAGCCCTTGGCCGCCCACACGCTCTTGCGATAGAAGAAGCCCCACGGGTAGTTGTAGTTGGGCACGAAGTACTTCTTGCCGTCGTCCCCGGTGGACGCCTTGGTCAGACCGGCGCTGAAGTTCTTTCCGATCTTGTCCCACACGTCATCGATCGGGGCGACGAGATCCTTGCCGGCGTAGTAGCGCATGCGGTAACCCGCGAACCACGTGAACGAGTCGTCTGGGCTGCCCTGCAGGTAGGTGTTGATGTTGTTCTGGAAGTCGTTGTGGGCCACGGTGTTGGTGGTGACCTTGTCACCCGACGACTTCTGGAAGGCCGCAACCACCGCCGCGTAGGCCCGCTTCGGAACGTCGTCGGATGATCCGGAACCGAAGGTGACGGTCTTCGAGCCGGTCGACGAGGTGGTGCCGCCCGGTGAGCACGCGGCAAGAACCGAAATCGCCGCTGCGCCTACCGCCCCGCTCAGGATCACCCGCCGGTTCACCTGGGTCTTCGCTATCGCACCAAAGGCGCTGAGTTTCTCAGTTGTCACGGTAATTACTCCCTTGTAATCGTTCCCACAGAGGACTGGCCGCGATCCCGGCCACTCCGGATGCAATGAAATCGGTACCTGGAGCGCTCGAGGACAAGACGAGCAATGCCGACCTCAGTAGCAAGGTACACGAGCACTGCGCGTTTGAATATACTCCAGTAGATTTTCCCCTCGATCACTCCTAGGGTGTGCTTAAAGTCGGTTTCGGCGGCCGTAGTTTCTGCCCACGCCGTACCGGAATGAGTTCACATCTGCCGAGGGCCAGGAAGCGATATGTTCGGTCTCACGTTCGAGAAGCTGCTGCTGATCGGGGTGATCGCGGTGATCCTGATCGGGCCGGCGAACCTGCCCCGCTACGCCTCCGGCCTGGCCACGATGGTGCGCGGCCTTCGTCGACTTCTCGACACCGCCAAGGAGCGAGTGCGCGACGAGATGGGCCCCGAGTTCGACGAGATGGATTGGAAGAGCCTCGACCCACGTCAGTACGACCCCCGGTCGATCATCCGCCAGGCCCTGCTCAACGACGACCCCGAGGAAGCAGCTCCTCGCACGCCGGTAGGCACCTCCCCGTCGGCTCCCCGAGCCGACGAAGAAGATGACGGGATGTACCGCTAGCCGGATGCCTCAGTGGCGGGCGCATCGCAGCCGCAGGACCGGCGCACGACCAGCTCGGCGCGGAACGTCTGGTGATTGGTGACTCCCGTCACTCCGTGGCTTAGCGCCTCGATCGCGGCCCTCGCCATGTCCGCGACCGGCTGCCGCATGGCGGTGAGCGGCGGCCAGCTGTACTCGGACTCCGCCGACCCGTCGAAGGAGATCACCGCGAGGTCCTCCGGCACCCGGACGCCGGCCTCGTGCACCGACCGGAGCAGGCCGACCGCCTGCATGTCGGAGAGGGAATAGACAGCCGTCGGCCGGTCCGGCAACGCCAGGAGCCGCCTGCCCGCCTCGTAGCCTCCGATGCGACCGAAGTCGGCTCGCACCATCGGCCCCTCTGGCAGGCCGGCCGCGGCCAGCGCGTCGGCCCAGCCGAGTTCGCGGTCCCTCGTGGTCGTGCCCCCGGTCAGTCCCGAGATGATGCCGATGTTGCGATGGCCGTGCGCGATGAGATGCTCGACGGCGAGGCGCGAGGCCTCCCGAAAATTCACGCCCACGCTGGAGAAGCCCTCCTCGGGCCCCGCACGATCGAGGAGCACCACCGGGATGTGCGCCTCTTTTGCGCTCTCGAGGTCCGGGTCGTCATCCGTGCTCGCCAGGAGCAGGCCGTCGACCTGCCGCGAGACCAGCTTCTGCACCAGCTGGTGTTCGAGAGTGGCCGAGAGGGCCGAGTTGGTGAGGATCACGGAGAGGTCGATGACCGCCGCCTCGCTCTCCACCGCACGCGCGTAGTCGGCGAAGAAGGGATTCGTGTTGTCGGAGACGACCAGCCCGATGATCCCGCTCACGCCGAGCTTCAGGGCGCGGGCCGCGGCGTTCGGGCGATAGCCCAGATCCCGGATGGCGTCCAGCACGCGCTCACGGGTTGCCGGCGCCACGTTGCGGGGACCCGCGTTCACCACGTAGCTCACCACCGCCGTGCTGACACCGGCGTGCAGCGCGACATCCCCGCGAGTGACCGGGCGCCTGCGCTCTGGTGTCGGCTTCACGGCGTGCATCCTTCGGTTGGGTCGCGTGCCTCTCAGAATAATGTCCTCTCCCCGCCACCGTGGAGGTTTCGACGATGCCGTGCGCCCGGAGCGGCCCGACCTCAACCTCACGTTTCTCCGGAGGTGTGCGGCTCAGCCGGCCGAAATTGGGCATTTCGGCGGCAATTCTGGCCGCAATGAGACAACCCTCCGGAGAAACGCGCGCTGACACGCGACTAGGCGGGCGGCCGACGGGCGGCACCGCTCACGAGACGACGCGGATGTTGAACAGCGGCGTCTTCTTCACTTGCATGAGGGACGCGAAGAAGAGGAAGTAGTGCTCAACGCCCCGGGCCGTCCGGATTCCACCCAGGTCGATTATGGACTCGGCCGACCAGCCGAGATCGAGAAGAAGGGACGCGGCCTGCGCCTTGGCTGCGTCGTCATCCCCGGAGACGAAGACGCTGCTCGCTTCGGGAAGCGACGTCGGTGACGTCATCACCGGCATGGCGGCCGTATTCATCGTCTTGACGATTCGGGCCTCGGGAAGCGCCTCCTGCAGCTTCTCGCCAAGGCTCGAGTTCGGGTAAATGAGGTCGAATGCCTCCGTGTTCGCATTGGCGACGTCGATCACCGTCTTGCTGCCGAAGGCTTCGGCTCCGATGGCGGTGAGCAACTCGAGCGAGCCGGCGCCCTGAGTGGCGTTGATGACCAGATCGGCCCGCTCGACCGCCTCCCGCGACGAGAAGACCGGCACGTCATTCGACACTCCCCGGCGGGTGCGTGAGCCGAGGATCACGACGTGTCCGGCGCCGGTGAGCGCCGCGGCGAGGGTGAATGCGACACGCCCGGTGCCGAGGATAGAGATGTTCATGGTCGTATTCCTTCTGTTGTTGTTGCTGTTGCCGTCGCTGATGCGAGGGTGGGGTAGTCGTTGAAGCCTTCCGCTCCGCCGCCGTAGAACGTCGCCCGGTCCGGTTCGTTGAACTCGGCTCCGACCCTGAGGCGCTCCACCACATCGGGATTCGCCAGCGCCCACCGTCCGAGGGGCGCCACGTCGGCCAGGCCGGCTTCGACGTCGTTCTGCACGACCCCGCGATCGCGACCGGCGCGAAGCACCAGGAGCGTGTTCGGCCAGGCCGCCCGCAGGTCTCGCAGAAGTCCCTCGTCACCGGTGTGCAGCAGGTGAACGTAGGCGAGGTCGAGCTTCGCCAACTCCGCGACCAGGTACCGGTACAGGTCATTGGTCTCGACACCCTCATCCAGCCCGCCCGCTCCCGAGCCCGGGGAGAGACGGATGCCGGTGCGATCGGCACCGATCTCCTGGGCGACCGCGGCGGCCACCTCGAGGGTGAAACGAGTGCGGTTCTCAATCGATCCGCCGTAGCGGTCGGTGCGCTCATTCGCGTTCGGGGAGAGGAACTGGTGCAGGATGTAGCCGTTGGCGGCGTGGATCTCGACACCGTCTGCGCCGGCGCGGATGGCTGCGGCGGCGGCCGTTCGGAAGTCGTCGATAGTTGCCACTACCTCGTCGGTGCCGAGCGCACGGGGGGCGGGTACCGGCTGCATCCCGGCCGCGGTGAACAGCTGCACTCCGGCCGCGATGGCGGACGGGCCAACCGACTGGCGGTGGTGCGGCGTGTTGTCTGGGTGCGACATCCGGCCCGCGTGCATGAGCTGCAGGAAGATGGCGGCGCCGGCTTCGTGCACTGCAGTGGTGATCGGGCGCCACGCCTCGACGTGGTCGTCGCGATAGATGCCCGGCGTGTTGAGGTAGCCCTGCCCGTCGTCGGAGGGCTGGACCCCTTCGGTGATGAGCAGGCCGAGCGAGGCTCGCTGGGTGTAATAGTCCACGGCGAGCGCGCTCGGCGTGCCGTCGGGGTGTGCTCGGCTGCGGGTCATCGGCGCCAAGGCGAGACGATGCTTGAGTCGAAGGCGTCCGAGAGTGAGGGGATCCCACAGGGTGGTCATGATTGCTCCTTTCGGCCATTTTGGGTGGCCAGCCACATAAACCTAACACAGTATGTGGCCGACCACCCAATTGGTGTACCGTGGGGTGAGCGTCGCCGACACGCACCGACAACCCGGCGGCCGCAACCAAAGAGAAGCGAGGAGCACGCCGTGGGCAGCCCACCAGATCTACTGCCGGGAACGACGGCGGATGCGAGCATGGCATCCGCCTATCCGATCAGCTTCGCGGTGTTCGCCCTCGCCCGCGCGCACAAGTCTGTCGCCGCGGGGCTGCTCTCCGAGCTTGGGCTCTACCCCAACCAGGAGATCCTGCTGATGCGCCTGTGGGAGCAGGACGGTCAATCCCAGAAGGACCTCGTCGACTCCCTCGGGCTCGATCACTCCACGGTGGTGAGGTCGGTGCAGAGGATGGAGTCGGCCGGGTTGCTCACGCGCAGCAAGAGCACCGAGGACGGTCGAGTGACCCTGGTGCACCTCTCCGACCGAGGACGGGAGCTGCGCGCGGGCGCCCTGGCCGCGTGGGCCGAGTTGGAGTCACGCTCCGCTCGAGCGCTCACGCCAGCTCAGCAAGCGGAGTTCATCGCCCTCGCCGGCACTATCGCTTCCCATCTGGGCTGACGTCTGGCGGTGCCGATGCGCGGGCCATCCGGCACTGGACACGGCCGACGCGCGTTGCCAGAGTGAAAATAAACGATCCGCTCTCGGAAAGGTACGGCCACGAACATGCTTCACACGGACATCCCCACCGCCGGTTCGATCCGCCAACTCGCCAGCGCGCGAGCGCCATTCAGTGTCTCGATCTACCCCTCCCCACATCTCCCGCGTCTCTCCGCGTTTCTCCGGAGGGGTGCGGCTTAACGGGCCGAAATCCCGAGTTTCGGCGGCGATTCGGGCCGAAATGAGCCGACACTCCGGAGAAACGCGCGCCAGGCGCGACTACGCGGGCGGATGCCGGGAATGCGGCGCCGACTTCAGGGCGAGATAGTGGGCGCGGTCGGCCGGAGTGAACTTCTCGATCGCGTAGCGCAGGGCTGTGCGCGGCATGGTCGCCGCGTGGGCGTCGAGGAAGTTGACCAGCCGCGCGCGGTCCATCTCACCGGCGGAGCGCAGCATCCATCCGGTCGCCTTGTGGATGAGGTCGTGCTTGTCGTCGAGCAGCAGCTCGGCGATCGCGAAGGCATCATCGAGATCGCCGGCGCGGATGAAGTACCAGGTGGCCACCATCGCGGTTCGACGCTCCCACAGCACGGGCGACCGGGCGAGCTCGTAGAGGATGTCGCGCCGCCGGTGCTCGAGGTACCCGCCCACGACGTACGGCGCCGCGCTGTCCACGAGGTCCCAATTGTTGATGCCGTCGTGACGCCTCAGGTAGAGCTCGAACAGCTCTCGACGACGCTCGGGGGAGGTGCGCTTCTTGCGTCCCTCCTCGGACATGATCGTGAGGGCGGCGGCGCGAGCCTCGTGGATCTCGCTGCGCAGTAGCAACTCGAGTTCGCCCACCGGCATCCCGAGACACTCCTTCGCCAGCGCGGTGAGCGGACCGCGGCGCACCCCGATGAAGGTGTCGCCCTCGCCGTATTCGCCGGGCGCGGTCTTGAAGAACCGGCTGAGTCCCGGCACGTCGTCTGGATTGGCGAGCGCGCTCAGCCTCTGGAGAACGGATGCCGCAGTCAGTCGCTCCGCGTCGGTCACGCGTCCACGTTACTGTGCCCACCCGCAGAGGCCCGTGGGCCGTACCTACGCGAACGCCCGGACCGCGCTGACCCGGAGCAGGTCGAGCTTCGCGGCATCCGCCGACCCCGGCACCACGGTGTAGACCACGATCTTCAGGTCGCTGCCCGGAGCCGAGAGCACATCGCAGTCGAACGTGATGGGCCCGACGACGGCGTTGTTCACGGTCTTGCGCGATTCCCGGTGCTCGCTGAACTCGGCGGTAGCCCACAGCCGCTCGAAGTCCTCCGAGGATGCCCGGAGCCGGGCGATGAGGGACGCGAGGGCGGCGTCGTCCGGGTAGCGCGACGATGCCACGTGCACGTCCGCGACCAGGTCGCGACGAAACTGGGCGAGATGCTCGGCGGTGTGCTCGACGACCGTTGGCGCGCCCATGAACTGGTGCCACAGAAGGTTCGTTCCGCGGTCGAGCTTAGCCGCCTCCCCGAACAGCGTGACCCAGAGGTCATTGACGAGCAGAGTGTCCCATCCCGCTGAGAAGACCGCCACGGGCACTTCGCCGAGCCTGTCGACGATGTGCTGCACCCCGGGCGTGACGTGCCGAGGGACCATCGTCTTGGTCGGCACCGCGACGCCCCCCATTCGGAAGAGGTGGTCTCGCTCCTCGTCGGTGAGCCGAAGTGCGCGGGCGAGCGCTCCCAGAACCTGGGCGGACGGATGCTTCGCACGCCCCTGCTCGAGTCGGACGATGTAGTCCACGCTCAGGCTCGAGAGCATGGCGAGCTCCTCGCGGCGGAGCCCCGGTGAGCGACGATCCCCTCCGGCGGGGAGTCCCGCCTCGACGGGCGAAACCCGGTCGCGCCACCCGCGGAGCAGCCATCCAAGATCTGACATGTTCCCATCCTGCTCCCGCAGCCTGATCGCAGGGTGGTATCGGGAGTGCCAGTCACCGGCACGGGCGAGGCCGCAGGCTCGATTCATGACAACAACACTGATCACCGGGGCCAACAAGGGCCTCGGACTCGAGACCGCCCGCCGACTCATCGAAGCCGGCCACACCGTCTACGCCGGCATGCGCGACACCTCTAAGGGAGCCGACGCTGCGGCCCTCGGCGCCAAGGTAGTGCAGCTCGATGTGACAGACGAGAAATCGGTGGCGGCGGCCCTCGCCGGGCTTCCCGCCGTCGACGTACTGATCAACAACGCCGGAATCGTCGGCTCGCACGCCGGAGCCGACGAGTTCGGCGCCGATGACCTGGCCGAGGTCTTCGACGCCAACGTCTATTCGATCGTGCGCATGACCAAGGCGGCGCTGCCGCTGCTCCGGGAGTCGATCAATCCGGTAATCGTGAACGTCGCGAGTGGACTCGGCTTCCCGCGTTTCGTGACCGACCCCAACCGCGTCGAGTCGACCATCAGCGGCCTGGGCTACATGACGTCGAAGGCCGCGGTGATCATGCTCACGCTGCAATATTCGAAAATGCTCCCCGGCATTCGCGTGAACACGATCGACCCCGGCTACACCGCCACCGATCTCAACGGCCACAACGGGCACCAGACCGTGACGGAGGGAACGGATGCGATCGTCGCCATGGCGACGATCGCAGCGGACGGTCCCACCGGCACCTTCAGCGATCGAGACGGAGTCATCGAGTTTTGAGGCCTCCGGCGATGGTCGGCTAGTAGGCGACTCCGAATTGCGCGCCGGAGTGGGCCGGGGTCTCGATCTCGTCGATGATGGCCGTGGCGAAGTCCGCGCCGGAGATGGCGGATGCCCCGCTCTCGTCGAAGATCGCGACCTCGCCGCCGGTGCGATAGGTGCCCGTCGCCTCGCCGGGTGCGTACGACCCGTACGTGGCGGCCGGGCTCACATAGAACCAGTCGAGCCCGTCTGGGGCGCGCTCGACGAGATCGTCGACGACCTCCGCCATGACCCGGGCCTCGGTCGCGAACTGCGGAGGCACCCCATCCGTGTATGCCGTGCGGGCCGCACCGGGGGCCAGCCGAAGGGCGCTGAATCCGCCCACGAATCCGACGCGCTTTCCCGCTGCCGCCGCCGCGGCGGCCAGCGAGGCGTAGAGGCTGCGCAGTTCGGCCTCGAGGCCCCCGCGCGGGGCGAGCGCGCCGATGACCACGTCGGCGCCCGACACCAGGCCGGGCAGTTCATCCTGGATCGAGCCGGTGAGATAGCGGACCCCGTCGATGGGCTCGGTGGGCGCGTTGCGGCTGAACGATGTCACCTCGTGGCCGCGCGAGACTGCCTCGCGGGCGATGTTCGAGCCGGTGTAGCCGGTTCCTCCGAGGACGGTGATTCGAGTCATTGTTTCCCTTTCAGAAGCGTGAGTGTGCGTCTTGAATAACTCTAGGAGAGTTGGTTACTGTTGGTAAGTAGGCACTTTCAGGTAACCGGATGGGCGGACCATTGCTGGACACAAGCGCACGCGAACTGGATCCCTATCAGGCCGGCTGCCCGACCCGGCGCATCCTCGACCTGATCGGCGGGCGCTGGACGGTGCTCATCGTGGGTGCGCTCGGAGAGGGGACCGCACGGTTCTCGGAACTGCTTCGGCGAGTGGACGGCATTTCGCAGAAGATGCTGACGCAGACCCTGCGGTCGATGGAACGGGACGGTCTCGTGACCCGTACGATCACCGCGGAAGTGCCGGTCAAGGTCGAGTACGCCCTCACCGAGGCGGGGCGCACTCTCACCGAGCCCCTCAAGGCACTCGAACTCTGGTCGATCGAGCACTTCACCGGCGTCGCGGCCTCGCGCTCCGAGTACGCGTCGCGGGCCGCCGGCTAGGCCGAGCGCCGCGGTTCTGCACTCCGAACCGTCGAGACGAACCCGTCGAGGATGGCCCAGAGCGCCTCCGGCCGCTCGAGCTGGGGCAGGTGCCCGGCTCGCGCGATCAGGGCGAAGTCCGAGCCCGGAATGGCGGTCGCCAGGGCGCGACCGTAGGCGGGCGTCACCACGGCGTCCCCCTCGCCCCAGACGACCGAGGTGGGCACGGTGATCGACTCGAGCCGGCTCGCGAGCGTCGGGTTGTACATGAAGGGATCGCCCGCAATGGCACGCATGGTTTCCTGGTTTGCGCGCTGCGCGGCGAGCTGCGCGGGGGTGAACGCAGAGGGGCCCCGGTAGCCCCGCTCCGGATCGAACCAGGCGACCTCGGCCAGGCCGCGGGCGTCGAGCGAGAACACGTCGGCGATGGTCTCGCCATCGACCTCGATTCCGGTGCCGTCGATGACGGCGATACCGGCGATGACGTCGGCGTAGCCCTCCTCGGCTCCGGCGATCGCGGCCATCTCCACCGCCATCCAGCCGCCCATCGATGACCCGATCACGAGCACGTCGCGCAGTCCCTCCGCGACGAGCGCGTCGAGATAGCCACGGGCGAGGGTGGGGACGGAGTCCGCCGCTTCCGGGCGGGCCGTTCCGTTCCAGCCGGGAAGAGTCGGGGCGAAGACCGGATGCGACGACGAGTACCTGGCGACGATGGGCGCGACGGTGAATGGGCCGCCCCCGCCATGAAGCACGAGTATCGGTCTGCCGACATCGGTTCCCACCCTGGTGAGGGTGGCGGCGGCGATTCGCGCTACTTCGGACTCGGTCATGGGCGCTCCAATCAACATGTTGATATCAATATGTTGATACACTAACACCATGACGGATGACCTCGAGCGGCTCGGACGCACAATCAAGCAAGTGCAGGATCGCGACCACCGCGCCCTCGACCTGGCGCTTCGTGACGCCGGCGTCTCGCTAGTTCAGTGGGACGCGCTGCGAGCCATCGACCGGATGCCGGACGCGTCGAGCCACGAACTGGCCCGGGCAACCTTCCAAAGCGATCAGTCGTTCGGAACCCTCGCCACCCGACTCGTGAACCGCGGGCTGGTCGAGAGGCGGCCGGGCCCGGGACGTCGCGTCGGGTTCGCACTCACCACCCAGGGCGGTGTCGCGCTCCGGGCGGGGCGCGACGTCGCGGCGACGGTGTGGACGCGGCTGTTCGGCGGCCTGAGCCAGGATCAACGTGCGGCGCTCCTCGGGCTGCTGCAGGCCGTCGGGGGCGACTGAGCCGTGACTGGGCACGGCTGGCCAGACCCGCAAGATCCACAATCCGGTCTGGCGAACTCCCAGAGTGGCGATATATCGTTAAGTGTCGTCGAGCCGCGGTGGCTCCGGCGCTGAGGAGGAGATCATGAGCAATTCATTCATGGGAGACGGGTTCCCGGGTCGCAAGGGCGGCGCCGGCGAGGGCTGGCCGGGCGGCGCGATCTGGGACGCGATGGAGCAGTTGCGCGGACAGTTCGACCGCAAGGTCGGCGCGAGGATGGCACGAGGCGACGTGCGTTCGGCGGTGCTCGCGCTCCTCGCCGAGAAGCCGATGCACGGCTACCAGATCATCCACGAGATCGAGGAACGCAGCGGCGGCGCGTGGAAGCCGAGCCCCGGATCGGTGTATCCGACCCTTCAGCTTCTTGCCGACGAGGGCCTCATCGTTGCCGAGGAGTCCAACGGCCGCAAGACGTACTCGCTCACCGACGAGGGCCGCGTGACCGCGGATGCCGCGGCCGGCACCTCGGCGCCCTGGGAGACGGAGAGCGCTCGGGAGAACGTGCGGGCGTCCGCGCTGCCCAAGGCCGGCATCGATCTCGCTCAGGCAGCGGCCCAGGTGGGCCGCTCCGGTAACCCCGAGCAGGTCAAGGAGGCTGTCGCCGTTCTCGATGAGGCGCGTCGTAAGCTTTACTCGATCCTCGCCCAGGACTGACCGAGTGCCACAGCACGTCGGCCTCAAGGAGACTAGTTGACCGACGTCGGGAACATGCGCGCCCGCTCCCGCAGGATCCTGCGGTTCGCCGCCCGCTACCTTGCGCAGACCTGGTGGTTCGAGTTGTTCCTGCCGCGGATCGGGCTCGCGCGGGTTGCGGCACGGGGCCGATCGGCGCGCCTGCAGCGGATCGCGCAGCACTTCCACGTGCTCGCCGTCGAGCTCGGCGGGCTCATGATCAAGGTCGGCCAGTTCATGTCGTCGCGGCTTGACGTGCTGCCGCCGGAGATCACCAAGGAGCTCGAGGGCCTGCAGGACGAGGTTCCCGCGGTGCCGTTCCCGGCGATCCGTGCCCTCGCCGAGGCGGAGCTGGGGGTGACCCTCGAGCGGGCTTTCTCGTACATCGATCCGACGCCACTGGCCGCGGCATCCCTCGGTCAGGTGCACCGCGCCCGGCTCTCGGAAATGGATGCCGCGGAGACGGGCCTGCTCGACGTCGTGGTGAAGATTCAGCGACCGGGCATCGGGATGATCGTCGATGTCGATCTCAGCGCCCTGCGCCGGGTCGCCGGCTGGCTCAGCCGCGTGCGTCTCGTCGCGGATCGGGTGGACGTGCCGGCCCTCGTGGAGGAGTTCGCGTTCACGAGCCTCGAGGAGATCGACTACCTGCACGAGGCGGCCGGCGCCGAGCGCTTCGATCAGAGCTTCGCCGCCGACCCCCGGGTCAGCGTTCCCGAGCTGGTCTGGGAGCGCACGACGCGGCGGGTGCTGACCCTGCAGGACGTGACCGCCATCAAGATCAACGATGTCGACGGGCTGAGGGCGGCCGGCATCGACCCGTCCCAGGTGGCCAACGACTTCGCGGCCGTCATGTTCGACCAGCTCTTCGTGCACGGCTACTTCCACGCCGACCCGCACCCCGGCAACATCTTCGTCACTCCCCTCGCCGGCGCGGTCGGTGGTCGGACCTGGAAATTCACTTTCGTCGACTTCGGGATGATGGGCGAGGTACCCGACGTTCTGCGCCAGGGCCTTCGAAAGCTTCTCATCGCCGCCGCGTCTCGCGACGGCAAGGGGATGGTGGACGGCATCCGGCAGGTGGGGGTGCTTCTGCCGACCGCCGACACCGCCGAGCTCGAGCGAGCGATGACCAAGCTGTTCGCCCGCTTCGGCGGAATGGGTTTCGCGGAGCTCCAGGAGGTCGACCCGAGGGAGTTCCGGGCCTTCGCCGTCGAGTTCGCCGACGTTGTGCGCTCGCTGCCCTTTCAACTTCCGGAGAACTTTCTCCTCATCGTGCGCGCGATGTCGCTGACCTCGGGGATGTGCAGCTCCCTCGACCCCGCCTTCAACATCTGGAATGCGGTCGAGCCGTACTCGGCCCAGCTGATCCGCACCGAGGGCGGAAACCTCGTGCAGGCGTTCGCGAGGCAGGCGGTGTCGGTCGCGGGCATCGTTGCGCGGCTGCCCCAACGGCTCGACAACCTCGCCACTCAGATCGACGAGGGCAGGGTCTCGGTGCAGTCGCCCCGGCTCGAGCGTCGCCTGGTCAGCATCGAGCGAACCGGGCGCCAGATCATCTCGGCGATCCTCTTCGGCGCCCTGCTGGTGGGCGGCATCCTGCTTCGGACCCAGGATGTCGTGTTCGGAACCGTGCTCATCGTCGTTTCTGCGCTCCCGCTGCTTCACGCCCTCTTCGCTGGCGTGATCTCGCGGCGCGGACCCCTGCCCTGACTCAGACGCCCTAAGTCAGGCGGCGAGGTGGAACGTGCTCGCGAACCGGTCGAGCAGGTCGCCGGGCCCGTGCAGCACCTCGACCACGCCGGTCGCGATCGCGCGGCGCGGGGTGAGCTCGCCGGAGATGAGCCGACGGATGTCCGCCCCGGCGGCGAAGGCGAGGTCGGCCGGGCCGTCCCCGCGCCGCACCTCGAGGGCGGATCCGTCCACCCGGATGAACAACTCCGCCGGCCCCAGGCGCGCCGCATAGGCGGTCGGCGGCAGACTCGCCGCCACCTGCTGCCGGAACGCGGTTCGGAGGTCCATGGTCATCGAGTCCGGGGTGATGACCTGCTCCTCGCGCGGATCGCCCAACGCCTTGAACCCCCAGGCCCCGAGCGCGAGCACGACCGGGTCGAGCTCGCGACCGTAGGCCGTCAGCTCGTAGACGATCACCCGCGAGTGCGGCGCGCGTCGGATCACGCCCGCCGCCTGCAACTCCTTCAGCCGCGCCGTCAGGATGTTGCTCGGGATGCGGGGCAGCCCGGCGGCGAGCTCGCCGTAGCGGCGCGGCCCCACGAGCAGGTCGCGAACGATGAGCATGGCCCAGCGCTCGCCCACGAGCTCAAGGGCGCGCGTGACGCCGCCGTACTGCCCGTAGTCGCGCGCGGCCATCTGACTTCCGTTCCGGCCTCAGGCCTGCTGGTTCGCGAAGGCCTCGGGACCCTGCTCGACGGCGACCGGATCCATCCAGCCGAACTCGAGGAAGTTGCCGTCGGGGTCGGTGAGCTGGCGCTGGTACATGAAGCCGTAGTCCGTGGCGGGCTGCGGCTCCGCGCCCCCGGCGGCAAGGCCGTCCGCGACGGCCTTGTCGACCGCCTCGCGGGTGTCGAGGAAGATAGCGGTCGCCACCGAGGGGTTCACGGCCGGGTCGCCGATCGGAAGGTCGGTGAAGGTCTGGAAGAACTCCCGAACCAGGATCATGAAGTAGCTGTGGCCGTCCTCGACGACGACGCAGGCCGCGTTGTGATCCGTGAACAGCGGGTTGATGGTGAATCCGAGCGCCGTGTAGAACGCCTTCGCGCGGTCCAGGTCGGTCACCGGCAGGTTGACGAACATTTGGGGCATCATGGTCTCCTCTCGTGGTCCGCTTTGGGACGAGACCTACACTTGCAAAAAACAAGTGAATCGTCAAGACCCCCGTCTCAACGCCGGGGTGCGGCCCACCTCTGAACGAAGTCTCGGCGCTCGACGCTCACGAGGGATCCGCCCGCTGCGTAAGCTCGTACACTCCCCCATCAGGGGCGCGGAAGTGTTGCCAGCTGGGTCCGGCATCCCCCAGCAACTCGACCCCGTGCCGCTTGAGCTCTTCGGTCGCCTCCTTCAGATCGTCGACAATGAATCCGACCACCGGGCCGGTCGTCAGGTGGTCCTTGCCGGCGAACCCCTCGCCGAAGACCTCTACCTGGCTGCCGTCCTTGAGGTCGAACGCCCAGAAGTCGGCTTCGGTGTGGCTACTCTCCAACCCGAGCACGTCCTGGAAGAACCGGGCCAGTTCCTCGGCCTTTCCCGTGCGCACCCCGCCCAACCGATACCGCGTATTTCCACTGGACCCTCCTCCTTGCCGCAGCGTTGCTGCCCACGCAGCCACTCACCATCAGGAATCCACGCTACCGAGTTGATGCCCTCCTTGCCGGTCGGCAGAAGGTCACAACCGGCCACCGGCCACGGCCCGGCGACTGAGGGTCGGTGAGCGAGTCGTGCGAATCGCGACTTGCGCTTCACCAACGACATAACAGCACCAAAGGGATCGTTGCCGCCGCAGGGGGTCGTAGAATCGGTCATACCAACCGGTCGGAACTGGGCAAATAGTTGCGACCAGGGCCTATGCCAAAGGGAGCACCAATGGGTCGATTCGACGGTCGAACAGCACTTGTCACGGGGGCCAGCCGCGGCATCGGTCTAGCGATCGCTCAACGATTGGTAGACGAGGGTGCGCGCGTCGTCATCACGGCCCGGGGGCAGGAGACGCTCGAGGCTGCGGTCGCCCAACTGAGCAGTTCGGCGCCGGCGGGCCCGGCTCGTGTAGGTCCAGCCGCGGTAATCGGCATCGCCGGCAGGGCCGACAGCGCTGAACATCGCGCCGAGGTCTTCCAGCGAATTGCCATCGAGTTCGGGCCACTCGACTACCTCGTCAACAACGCGGGGATCAATCCCGCCTACGGCAGCCTCGCCGAGATCGGCGAAGATGCAGCACGCAAGATCTTCGAGGTCAACGTGCTCGGAACTCTCGCGTGGAGTCGCGAGGCGGTCGTCGCGGGGCTCACGACAGCCATCGTCAATATCGCTTCTATCGCTGGCGTCACGGCGGCTCCCGGAATCGCGATGTACGGGGTCTCGAAGGCGGCGCTCATCAATCTGACTGCGCAGCATGCCTTCGAGCTCGCGCCGAACATCCGGGTCAATGCGGTCGCGCCTGCGGTCATCAAGACCGACTTCGCACGCGCACTCTACGAGGGCCGCGAACAGCAGGTCGCCGACGCGTATCCTCTCAAGCGCCTCGGCCTGCCGGCGGATGTCGCGGGACCGGTGTGCTTCCTGCTCTCCGATGACGCTGCCTGGATCACTGGGCAGACCATCATCATCGATGGGGGCGGCACCCTCTCCCCGAGGCTGTGATGGACGATGATTCGACCAGGGACGATGCTGTGACGATGGGCGGCCTCGAGGCAGAGCACAATCTGACGGCCGGAGAGGCGTCGATTCTCACGAAGCTCACGCAGGCGTCAGTGCAGCTCTTCGCTGATCGGGGCTATAGCCAGACCAGCGTGCAGCAGATTGTGGATGCCGCCGGCGTGACGAAGGGCGCTCTGTACCACTATTTCAAGTCGAAGGATGATCTCCTCTTCGGCATCTACGACCGGCTCCTGTCTCTCCAGCGCGCGAACCTCGACGAGATCGTCGGCCGTGGACTCTGCGCTGAAGCGACGGTTCGGCTCGTCTGCGAAGACGTCATCGTCACCTCGATCGATGGCCTTCACGAGGCGACGGTGTTCTTCCGCTCGCAGTACATGCTGAGCCCGGCGAGGCAGACAGAGGTCAAGCGGCGACGGCGCGAGTACAACGACGCGTTCGAGGCGATCCTCCTGCAGGGGCAGGCCGAGGGCGTTTTTCGTGACGACATCCCTCGCCAACTCTTGATCGCGAATTTCTTCTCGGATGCGCACTACCTGTCGCAGTGGTATTCGCCGGGCGGGCGGCTCTCGAAGGAGCAGGTCGCCGGCGAGCTCACGGACCTCTATCTGGCGGGACTGAAGACGACCTGACCGAAACCACGAGCCGATCAGACCGAGTACGTTGCCTGCAGTTCGCGTTTCAGCACTTTTCCGCTTGCACCGAGCGGCATCGAATCGAGAAAGACCACTCGGCGCGGATACTTGTATGCCGCCTCATGCTCGCGTGCGTAGGCGATGACCTCATCTTCGGTGAGCTCGCTTCCCGGTGACCGCACGATTGCCGCAACCACTTCCTGCCCATGCGAGGCATCGGCGACACCGAAGACTGCGACCTCAGCCACTCCGTCGAGGCGCGCGATCACGTTCTCGACCTCGGTCGGATACACGTTGTAGCCGTTGCGAACGATCATGTCCTTCTTACGATCGACGATGGTGATGCGGTCATCCTCACCCTTTGTTCCCAGGTCCCCCGTACGAAACCACCCGTCGACAATCGACTCGCGATTTGCCGCGTCGTTGTGCAGGTAGCCCTTGAATAGGGCGTGTCCGCGCACGACAACCTCGCCCAGCTCACCTCGCGGAACAAACTCAATGGCGCCTTCGAGTTCGGCGTTCGCGATCTCGACGTCGACGCCCCAGATTGGTCTGCCCACCGTGCCGGGGACCGGCATGTCCCTGGTGTGGTTGAAGGTCACGCTCGGGGATGTTTCGGTGAGGCCATAACCCTCGTGCACGGGAGCATGGAACACCTCCTGGAACTTCTCGAGCACCGCGAGTGGTATCGCCGCGCCGCCAGAGATGCAGAACCGCATTGTCGGGCGCGCATCAGTGCGCGTCGCGGCATCCAGGAGGGCGATGAACATCATCGGGACACCGGCGAATACCGTGCAATTGTTCTTGACCAGTTGCGCGAGCACATCATCTGGTTCGAATCTGGGGATGAGAAGGATGGCCGCACCACGACGGAAGCCGACGTTCATCACGCATGACTGGCCAAAAGTGTGGAATAAGGGTAGGCCGCCGAAAAGGATGTCGTCCTCACGCATGTCGAAGCTGTCGATCAGGGCAATGTTGACCTGCTCCACGAGCGCAAGATGGCTGCCGACCGCACCCTTCGGCCTACCTGTCGTGCCACTTGTGTAGAGAATGGTCGCGGCGTCCAAAGGATTGACCGATTCGTACCGCTCCAGCGACTGAGTATCCCGTGCCTCATCTTCAAGGCGCGGTACCGGTATCTGGTCGAGCATGCTGTCTGGAACAAGAACGGTCACCGCTGGGATCCCCGCCAGGGCAGCGCCCTTGCCGCCTTCAGCGAGCAACGGCGCCGCAATCACAAAGAGCTTCGCTTCGCTATCGCGCAGGATGTAGTGGATCTCCTCTGCCTTCAGTAGGGAATGGATCGGCACCGCTATCGCGCCAAGCGCGAGGATCGCGTAGTACACGCGCGGAAAGTCAGTGACATTGGGAACGAGCATGGCGACGCGATCGCCCCGGCCGACCCCGCGTGCGCGCAGTGCACCCGCGTAGGCCAATGCCTGGGCCCACAACTGCGAATAAGTCGTCACGGTGTCGCCCATGATGACCGCTGCGCGATCGGGAAAGCGGCGTGCGGGCTCCGCGAGGATCGCCGCGACCGACAGCGAGCCGAAGCCACGGGATGTGACCGGGTCGATCTCGGTCTCGGAGGTGAGGACGCTGTCGGGATCGTTCATCATTGAACTCCTTGTGTGGATGGGCTGTCTATCGCGCGAGCTCGGCGCGGCCGAGGGAACTGAGGTGGACTTCGTCTGGACCGTCTGCCAGTCGCAGCGCCCGCGCGCCGGCCGCGAATTCGGCTAACGGAAGATCACTCGACAGCCCCGCCGCGCCGAAGACCTGCATCATTCGATCGATAATCTTCTCAACCATGCGCGGGACCGCGATCTTGATGGCCTGGATCTCGGAGTGCGCAGCGCGGTTGCCGACGGTATCCATGAGCCACGCGGTCTTCAGCACGAGAAGCCGATTCGCTTCGATCTCGACCCGTGCTTCGGCAAACCACTCGCGGATGACGCCCTGCTCAGCAAGCGGTCGGCCGAAGGCGACGCGCGAGTTCGCCCGCTCGCGTCCGAGCTCGAGGGCTCGTTCAGCAGCCCCAATGAGGCGCATGCAATGGTGGATGCGACCGGGCCCGAGCCGTGCCTGCGCCATCGCGAACCCTTCACCCTCCGCCCCGAGCAGGTTTCCCACAGGCACTCGCACGCCCTCAAATCGAATCTCGGCGTGGCCACCATGGTCGCGGTCGTCATATCCGAAGACGGTCAGGGGCCGAACTATCGTGATGCCGGGAGTGTGCCGCGGCACCAGAATCATGCTCTGCTGGCGGTGCCTTTCGGCGGCAGGATCGGTCTTCCCCATGACGATGAACAGCTTCGCATCGGGGCTCATCGCTCCGGTCGACCACCACTTCGTGCCGCTGATCACGTATTCCGTGCCATCGGCGCTGCGGGTGATGGACGTCTGGATGTTCGTGGCATCCGACGACGCCGCGTCCGGCTCGGTCATGCAGAACGATGACCGGATGCTCGAATCCAGCAACGGTTGCAGCCACAGCTTCTTCTGGTCATCGGTCGCGTAAGCACTCAGCAGCTCCATGTTGCCCGTGTCGGGGGCGGAGCAATTGGTCGCCACCGGTGCGAGCTTCGGGCTGCGACCCAGCAACTCGCACAGCGGCGCGTACTGCAGGTTCGTGAGCCCGGCACCCTCGCCCCTGCCTGCAGCGCCACCGGGCAGGAACAGGTTCCACAAGCCACGAGCGCGGGCCTGCGCCTGAAGTTCGCCGACTATAGGTTGCTGCGACCAGATATCCGGATTGGCCAAGAGCTGCCCCTCAAGCACGCGCTCGGCCGGGTAGACGCAGTCATCCATGAACGACTTCAGTGTGGCGGTGAGCTCGACCGTCCTTGGGTCGGGTGCGAAGTCCATCACTGGCCATCCAGGTAGCGCAGCCCGGTGCGCGCGAGCGGCGTGACGAGCCGCCCGATCTGGTCGAAGCCGGCGCCGACGGTCTGACCAGCCTGGTACCGGTAGTGGATGCCTTCGAGAATCACCGCGAGCTTGAAGGCCGCCATTGCGATATACCACGGCAGTTCGGGCAAGGTCATCCCGACCGTGGCGGAGTACTCCTCGACCAACTCTTCGAAACTCGGGTAGCCATCTTCGGCCCAGACGGATGATGGCACAGCGCCCCGCGGCACGTCCGGGTAGTTGTTGATGTTCCAGTACAGGCCGAGCAGCCCGAGGTCGGTGAGCGAGTCGCCGAGCGTCGCCATCTCCCAATCGAGGATTGCCCTCAAGTGCGGCGTTCCTTCGACGTCATGCACGAGCGCGTTGTCGAGCCGATAGTCGCCGTGCAGGATCGACGAGCGCTGGGTCTGCGGGATGCCCCCGCGCAGCTTCAGCTGCAGCTCATCAAGTTCGCGCAAGCTGCGGCTGCGTGAACCGTCGTATTGCGTGCCCCAGCGCTCCACCTGTCGCGTGAGGAATCCGGCCGGACGCCCGAAGTCGCCGAGCCCTATTTCGGCGGGGACTATCGAGTGCAGGTGAGCGAGGGTGCGCACCAACTCCAAACTCAGCTCGCGGAGTTGCCCGGGTTCGTACCCGGCGTTGTCCCTGCGGGACGTGAACGTTCGACCTTCGACGCGCTGCATCAGATAGAAGGGCGCATCAACCCCGGCGTCCGGATCATCGACAAACAGCACCGCCCGCGGCACGGGAACCCCCGTTGCGCCGAGCGCCGAGATGACCCGGAACTCGCGCTGCATGTCGTGGGCGGTGGCCTGCACGTGCCCCAACGGCGGGCGGCGAAGCACGAGCGGCTGGGATGTCGCCTCGAGCGCATAGGTCAGGTTACTTCTGCCGCCGGCGATGAGGGTCGCGCCGAGTGGCTGATCGCCAAGGAGCTGGGGCTGGTTGCGCAGCATCCATTGCTCAAGCTCGCGAACGTCCAACCCTGGCAGCATTCAGCAATCATACCGACCATCCGGTATGTGTCGCGTGTAATGTTTGTGCTGCGAGATCGGCACGATCAAGGGAGATCACATGACAGAGCACGCCGCCGTGAGCAGGCAATGGAAGCTTGTGCGTCAGCCCGTCGGAACGCCGGTGCTCGAAGACTTCAGGTACGAGACCGTGACGCTGCCGCCGCTTGAGCCGGGCGAGGTTCGGGTCGCCAACGAGTTCCTGTCTGTGGACCCCTATATGCGCGGGCGCATGAATGACATGGAGTCGTACATCCCGCCGTTTGAACTGGACAAGGCGATGCTGGGTGGCGCTGTGGGTCGTGTCATCGAATCGCGTTCGCCTGACCTTGCCGAGGGCGACCTTGTCGAGCACATGAAGGGGTGGCGGGATGTCGCCCAAGGCACGTCGCGCGAGTTCTCCCTGCGGCGTGAACTCGAGGGGCTGCCCTCCTCCGTCTATCTCGGACCGCTGGGCGTTCCGGCACTGACCGCCTGGATCGGGCTTTTCGTCATCGCAGAAATGAAGCCCGGCGAGTCGGTCTTCGTGTCTGGTGCAGCGGGTGCCGTCGGCACGGCAGTCGGCCAACTCGCGCGACTTCATGGGTCGTCCCGCGTGGTCGGCAGCGCCGGGACCGCGGCGAAGGTCGATCTGCTGCAGGGCAAGTATGGCTACGACGCCGCCTTCAACTACAAGGACGGCAAGATCTCTCGTCAGCTCGGCGCCGCAGCGCCCGACGGCATTGACGTGTACTTCGATAACGTCGGCGGCGAGCATCTCGAGGCTGCGATCTACTCGATGAACAGGGGCGGGCGGGCGGCGATCTGCGGTTCGATTTCGAGCTACAACGCCGAGAGCATGCCGCAAGGACCACGGAACCTGTGGATGCTCACCACCAAGTCGCTCACGCTGAAGGGCTTCACGATTCCGAGCCTCATGGATCAGTACCTCGAGCCGTTCCTCCAGGAGATCGCGCCACTCGTCGCATCAGGCGAATTCGTCTGGGATGAGACCCTCGTCGAGGGAATCGACAACGCGTTTGAGGCATTCGACGGGCTCATGCGCGGGGCCAACACCGGCAAGATGCTCGTGCGGATTGGACAGTGAACATGGCAAAAATTGCGAAAGTGACCGTGCTCGGCACCGGCGTCCTCGGCTCCCAGATCGCATTCCAGGCCGCGTACTTCGGCTACGACGTTATCGCGTACGACATCAGCGACGAGGTTCTCGAGACGGCCAAACGCCGTTTCGCCGGGCTCGCAAAGGCCTACAAGGCCGACAAGATCATGGCGGCAAGCGATCTGCAGGCGGATGCAGCACTCGAGCACCTCACACTGACATCCAACCTGACTGAGGCCGTCGCTGACGCCGATCTCGTCATCGAAGCCGTTCCCGAAATCCTTGCGGTCAAGCGGGAAACGTACACGAGGCTGAGCCAGCTTGCCCCGGCGAAAACGATCTTCGCCACCAACTCCTCCACGCTGCTGCCGAGCGACATGAAGGCCTTCACGGGGCGTCCCGAGAAGTTCTTGGCCCTGCATTACGCCAACCAGGTGTGGCGTTACAACACCGCCGAGATCATGGGCACGACGGATACCGACCCGGCCGTTTACGCTGCCGTCGTCGAATTCGCGATCGGGAGTGGGCTCATCCCGATCGAGCTGAAGAAGGAGAAGGCCGGGTATGTTCTGAATTCCCTTCTGGTGCCGCTCCTGACCGCAGCAGCCGGACTCCTCCAGGGCGGATACGCGGATGTCGACACGATCGACAAGACCTGGCGCATCGCGACCGGCACGTTGTCTGGTCCGTTTCAGATTTATGACCTGATCGGGCTGAATACCGCCTACAACGTCGCGCTGGCCAGCAGTGACCCGCGCATGCAGTCGTGGGCGGTCTTCCTCAAAGAGACCTACATCGATAAGGGCAAGCTCGGCATGGCGAGCGGCGAGGGCTTCTACAAGTACTGAGTTGGCGCGAACACTCCCGAGAGGGCGGCATCAATTGACTCACTTCCAGGCGGCGTTCTTGCGGCGGCGCGCCCAACGGAGGATCGTGCTCGGCAGCATCCCGATGCCGACCGCGAGAGCGAGACTGACAAGCAACAGAATCGGGGTGCGTGCTTGTGCGGTCAGCGGCGCCACATCCAGTGTGACCCGCGCGATGGGGTACTCGATCATCTTGGAGACTGAGTGCACGACGGACGAGCTGGCGCTGTTCGATAGCTGTTCGAAGGCGGCATCGAAGCCCTGTTCAGTGCCCGGCTCCCCGAGTCGGCCCGCAACCACCGTGGCCGTCGCGTTCTTGAGCAATGAGGTCTTCACGACGAGGCCGTGCCTCGTCGTCACGAAGCCGGTGGCCGACAGCGCTGAGGTCGTGGCTCCCTGGGAGTAGCCATAGACCTCGAAGATCGCGGCTGCGTCTATCTCGTCCACACCATCACGCAGTTCAACCGCGAAGTTCGGTCGCCCCCACGGAAAGGCCGTGTTCCCCAGGAACGCGGTGTCCTCGAGTCCAAACCGTTTCACGGGCATCGCGGTCGGGGCGTTCAGCCTCCATCCCGGGTAGCGGATGGACTCGCCGACGCGCCGTGCCTCCGCCTCGCCGGCCATATCGGCGATGACCCTGAGCGCGCCGGGGATGCCGGACGTGACGCCACCGGTGGTGGTGACCCGTCCGTCTTGAACGTAGCGCTGCCCGGTGACCCACGAGACCTCGGGGTTGGAGATCTTGAGGGCGGCGATTCTGGACCAGTGGGATGTTGCCTGAAGCCCGTCAAGCACACCGGAAGCGGCGAGCAGTCGGGAACCAGCGCAGACGCCGAGGATGCGAGCGCCCGCGCGATATCGGCCGATGATGAACTCTCGCGCCGCGGCTTCCTCCGGCTCCGCCGGACCGTTCACGGCGGGTACCACCACCAGGTCGGGCGCGGGCGCGGCGCCCGAGTCGACCTCCGCGAAGGTGTGGGTCGGCATGATCGACATCCCCCCGTCGACGGCCGCCGCACCGGCGGATGCCGCAATCGTGTAGACGAAGAACCGGGGAGAGCTGGCCAGCACGTCATAGGGGGCGAGGACGTCGGCGGTGTCGGATCCTGATCGGCCCAGGACCACAGCGACGACGAACTGACCGTCGCTCGGCGCGCTTCTGGGCTCCGGCGACTCGGACCCGGCGTTCGCCGCGGATGCCGTCTCCCCGCCGGATTGTGACAGTCCGGCGACGACGATGGCGGCGAGGGTGGCGAGGGTAAGAACGACGGCCAGTGCGATACTGCCGATGCGACGGGCGATCTTCAACGTGATGGCTTCCTGGTCGGCTCGTGACGATGGGGCGATGTCTTCACGGTAGAGTTCGCTCGCCGACCCACCTAGGACGCACTGTTGACGATTTCGGCCACGAGGAAGAACCAGTGAGCGAACCACGCATTGTGATCGTCGGATTCCCGTCCGCCCAGATCCTCGATATCACCGGGCCGCTCGAGGTCTTCTCCACGGCGTCGCGCTTCCTGGCCATTCCCCGGTATGACACGCGGCTGGTGAGTACCCATGGTGGGCCGGTGTTGTCGACGAGCGGCCTGGAGTTCGCGACCACCCCGATCGACGAGGTGGTCGGTGAAATCGACACCCTCGTGGTGTCGGGCGGAAGAGACATGGACGACGCGGCGAGGGATTCGAAGCTGGTCGACAACATCCGGCGACTGGCTTCGCAATCCCGCCGGGTGACATCCGTCTGTTCGGGGGCGTTCCTGTTGGCGGCCGCGGGACTCCTGGACGGCCGCCGTGCGACCACCCACTGGGCCGAGTGCGACATGCTCGCGCGGGCCTACCCCGAGGTCTCCATCGAGCCCGATTCCATCTACGTGCAGGACGGCAACGTCTGGACCTCGGCCGGCGTCACCGCCGGAATCGACCTCGCACTGGCGCTCGTCGCCGACGATCACGGGCGCACGGCTGCCGCGACCGTCGCGCGGCGCCTCGTGGTCTACCTCCGTCGCTCGGGAGGCCAGGCGCAGTTCTCCGCACTGCTGGCCGCGCAGTCCGCAAACCACGAACCACTCCGCGACCTACTGGACTGGGTGCCCGACAACCTCACCGCCGATCTCTCCATCCCCGCGATGGCGTCTCGCGCCCACCTGTCGGATCGTCAGTTCAGCCGCGTGTTCAAGTCCGAGGTGGGCATCACGCCGGCCGAGCACGTGGAGGCGGTGCGCATGGAGGCGGCGTGCGGGCTTCTCGAGACGACGCTCATGGCGATGGAGGAGATCGCTCGCGCCTGCGGGTTCGGCACCCCCGAGACGATGAATCGAGCGTTCCGCCGACGTCTCAACACCACCCCGAGCGACCACCGGCGTCATTTCGGCGCCGCCTGATTGCGCCGACCGCGCCAGGCCCGCCGACCGGCAGATCGAACGCGGTGCGGTGGGCTTCACCGGTTACTGCAGATCGCTGGTGGCGCTCCCGAGCGACTCCATGCAATTCGTCAGGAGCTGTTCGAGCTGAACCTGCTGATTGGCGTCGAGACCGCTCCGCATTCGGTGTTCGACGGCCTTCACTGCGGCGCTCGCGATCGCGAGTTGTTGGCGACCGGGCGCGGTCAGCTCGGTGGGGAGGATGCGCCCCACTGGCGGGCGGTCGGGGCGGGTGACGAGTCCGTCGCGTTCCATGGCGTGCAGGAGGGTGTTCATGGATTGCCGGGTGACGAAGGTGCCGCGGGCCAGTTCGGAGTTTGACAGCCCCGGTCGTTGGGCCAGCAGTTCCAGGCACGCGTACTGGGTGATCGTCATGCCCAGCGGTCGCAAGACGGCGTCCATCGCGACGTGCAGAACGCTGGCGGCCTGCTTGAGCAGATAGCCCAGCGAGCTGTCGAGGTCGAGGCCGTCGCCCGAGCGGTTCGCGTGATCACGGCCGGTGTCGGTCGGCGGGGAATCGCGTCGGACTGTGTCGTCTTGACTCATGTCAGTAGTCTGACATAGTCTTTTCATGTCAGATATCTGACACAACCCAAGGAGAGCCTCCCCATGCCCGTCACCGGACCCGATTTCATTTCCCTGCAAGTGCGCGACCTGGCGCGATCCGCCGCCTTTTACGAGCGGTTCCTCGGGCTCACCCGGCGACCGGGACCTCCGCACGCGGTGGTCTTCGACACCAAACCGGTCGCGTTCGCGGTTCGCGACGTGGTCGCGGGCGTCGACCTGGACTCCATCCCGCAGCCCGGCCAGGGAATGGCGCTGTGGATGCACGCCACCGAGGTTCAGGCCATCCACGACGCCCTCGCCGAGGCCGGCATGCCGATCGTGCTCGCCCCGATGGATGGGCCGTTCGGGCGCACCTTCACCTTTGCCGACCCGGACGGATATCAGATCACCCTGCACGACCGGGCCTGATCGGCGGTTCTCCAGCGGGCGAGCCCTTGTTCAGGTCGGTGGGACCTAGCAGAATAAAGCCATGGCCGACGCCCATGTGATCAAGCCGCTGACCCCGGAGACCTTTTCGGCGTGGCTCGCCCTGGCGGAGAAGCACAACGGGGTGTGGGGCGGCTGCTACTGCTCGTACTTCCACGGCGACACCGCCGAGACGGTCAAGAGCGACTACGACGGGCCGACGTTCAAACGGCGGCTCGTGCAGGAGGGAGTCGCCCACGCGGCGCTCGTGTTCGAGGGCGACGCCGCCATCGCCTGGTGTGAATACGGCAGCCCGCAGGAACTCCCTCGCATCTACCACCGCAAGCAGTACGACGCCGGCGAGGAACATCCCGCACCGTGGCGCATCACCTGCTTCTTCGTCGACCGCGACCACCGGCGTTCCGGCGTGGCCTACGAGGCTCTCGAGGGTGCGCTGCAGCTGATCTCGTCGGCAGGCGGCGGCGAGGTGGTGTCGTTCCCCAACGAGCTCGAGCCCGGCAAGAGGACCTCATCCTCGTTCCTCCACAACGGAACCCGTGCGATGTTCGAGCAGGCCGGCTTCACATTCGAGCGTCACATCGGCAAGAGCAAGACCGTGATGCGGAAGACGATGGCCCCGGCCGGTGGTGGCGCATGACGCGGCACACCCGACGTCACTTCAGGACCTGCGCGTCCCCTCCGTCGACGAAGACCTCCGCCCCGGTCATGAAGCTGGCCTGGTCTGAGGCGAGAAAGAGCACGGCGTTCGCCACTTCGGCCGGTGTCCCCATGCGGCCGAGAGGTATCTTCGCCGCCATCCCGGCCAGAAGCGCCTGTTCGCGTACCGGGTCGCCGCCGGCGATCCCACGGATGCCGGGCGTGTCCGTGGGCCCGGGCGTGATCGTGTTGACCCGGATCCCTCGCGGCGCCAGTTCTGCCGCCCACACTCTGGTGAGCTGCCTCACGGCGGCCTTCGAGGCGGAGTAGACCCCGAATCCGATGTGGCCGCGACTCGCCGAGGTCGACCCGGTGATGACGATCGAGCCTCCGTCGGACATCAGGGGAAGGGCCTTTTGCACCGTGAACAGCGTGCCCCGCACGTTCGCCCCGAAGACCTTTTCGTACATCCCGACGGTGATGTCGTCGATGGCCACAACCCCCGAACCTCCGCCCGCATTGGCGAACAGGGTGTCAACGCGTCCCGCTTCATTCCGTACCGTCTCGAATACGCGGTCGAGGTCGTCGAGGTTCGAGACGTCCGCCTGGATGCCGGCGGCGCGATCGCCCAGGGACGTCACCGCGGCATCCAGTTGCGCCTGGCGACGCCCGACGATGAAGACGCGAGCTCCCTCCTCGATGAATCGCTTCGCCGTCGCCAGACCGATTCCGCTGCTCCCCCCGGTCACTACCGCCGTCTTGCCGTCGAGCTGGCCCATGGTTCTCCTGACTTCGTGGAGCGTGGCAGTTCACGTCCCGCGCCCCACCCTTGCTTAACTGGACCGATCGGTCAAGTTAAGTTAGATTGAGCACATGGGACGCCAACGAACTTTCAGCGAGATCGATGTCTTGACCGCCGTGGAGAAGTCTTTCTGGAGCAAGGGCTACGCCTCCACCAGCCTCGGCGACATCATGGTCGCGACCGGTCTGGGCAAGGGCAGCATCTACTCGGCCTTCGGTGACAAGTACGGAATCTTCCGACGGGTGTTCGATCGCTATTGCGAGACGGTGGAACTCTCGACGGCCACCGCCCTCGCCGGACCGGACGAGTCGGCTCTCCAGCGCCTGGTCGACATGCTCCTTCGCGCCGCCTCTCGCGCGGGAGGCGACGAGCCGCTGTTGGCCTGCTTTCTCGCGAAAACGACGGCCGAACTCGCGCAGACCGATGCGGAGGTGGCGGCGCGGTCCCGGCAGGCCTTCGACACGATAGGCCAGAGCATCATCGCTTGCGTCGAACAGGCCCAGCGCACCGGCGACATCGATCCCACCGCGGACAGCACTCGCCTGGGTCGTCACATTCTCGTGACCCTCCGCGGAATCGAAGCCCTCGTGGAGGCGGGCGTACCGAGCGATGTCGTCGTCGACGCCGCATCCGTGACCATCGATGTGCTCCGTTCGGGCGGATCGACGTAGGGTTGCGAGCTCCTGGTGGCAATGGCCCGTGGACTGTTCTGGGCCTCGTTGCCGGCGGCATCCCTCCCGCCTACTCTGGACGCTATGAGCAAGTTCTTCGACATGCCCGTCGCCAAGGTGTATCCGCTCTACGTGGCGAGGCTGGAGCGCAAGGGCCGCACTCGGGCCGAGCTCGACGAGGTGATCGAGTGGCTCACCGGCTTCGACGAGCCCACGGTGCAGCGGCTCGTTGCCGACGGCACGACATTCGATCAGTTCTTCGCCCGGGCCCACCTCAACCCGAACGTCGCGCTTATCACCGGAGTGATCTGCGGTGTGCGGGTAGAGCTGATCGAGGACCCGCTTCTGCAGAAGATCCGGTACCTCGACAAACTCGTGGACGAGCTCGCCCACGGCAAGACGATGGAGAAGGTACTGCGGGTGCCGAGCGCGGCGACGCGGTGACCCGCGGGCGGTGAACCTGCCGGCGCCACCAGCTCGATCGACACGCGCGGCAGCGTTTCAGCGTCGAAGGTCATCGTGACGAAGGCTGATTTGCCGGATCTGAGCGCCGCCCTGCCGGGCGCTCTCGTCAGGGGGCTCAGTGCTCATCCAGCGCTTTCGCGCTGAGCGCCAGACTTGCCGCGAGGAGTTGGTGTTGGCGGGCAGGGTCGGCGATGCAACCGGCGATGGGGAACGATCCGGTGCGGTTTTGGAAGTAGGTGCCGCCGGCTCGAAGGGCGGGGTCCGCGAAGATGTCAGCGAGTTGCGTGCCGACAGCCGCCGCTGTGCGAATTGACTGGGCGAAGAACGGCTTCATGATGGTGCGGATGATTGCGACACCGCTGACACCGGCAGCGGCCATGGCGGGGCGAACGCGAGACCGATCCTCGCGCCCACCCCGACCGGTCCTACCGGAGAGCGCTGAGCATGTCTGCCATTTCGACGATCTCGGCCGACTGGCCCGTGATGATCGCTCTGGCCAGCCCGATGGCGTCGGCGTTCTCGCCCTCGCTTATCTCGGTCTTGGCCATCGTGATCGCACCCTGATGGTGCGTCATCATCTGCGTGAGGAACAGCTTCGAAGCATCGGTGCCGCCTGCCGCCGCGAGGGCGGCCATGTCGTCGTCGGACATCATCCCGGAGTCCATGCCGGACATGCCGGACATCGAACCCATCGGACGGCCCCAGGCCTTCAACCATGCGGTCATCTCGGTGATCTCCGGAGCTTGGGCCGCCTTGATCCGCGTAGCGAGGTCGACGACCTTCTGGTCGATTCCGGCTTTGCCGAGGATCATGTCGGACATTTCGATTGCTTGCTCGTGATGCGGAATCATATCCATCGCCAATTCGACATCCGAGTCGTTGAAGGCTCCCCTGTTTTCGACGGGTGACGGTGAGGAGGATGTGCTGTGGTTCATCCCGCCCATCGTCGTCGTCGCGGAGCATGCGGACAGGGCGATGGCGGTGGCAAGCACACCGATGACGGCCAGGGTGGGGCGTAGGGGTGACATAGGTTTCTTCCAATCAGTTGTGGGTGCGTTCGGCGCGCGGAAGTGCCCGGAAGTTCGGCGCGCTGAATCACGTTCTGCTGATGGAGAGTGCGTTCAAATCGGGTGGGGGTGGAATCGCGGCGACGGCGACCGCGACGAGTGCACGCCACCGGGCCCGCAACGCGGTATGGAACATCGACCACTGACGGGAGGCCGAGATCGCAAGCACGAGGGCCGAGAAGAGCAATGCGAGCACGCAGGCCATGCTCGCCATGCTGTGACCCGGGTCGCACATTCCGGTGCATTCGCCGGACACCTCACGCTGGGTGGGGGACATCGTGCCGTGATCACTGTGGATGGTCATGTCCGAGGACATCGCCGAACCCGATTTGCTGTGCCCGTCGAAGGCAGACGAGATGGTGTGCATCGCCAGTAATCCAACGAGCACCCCGCCGACCAGAGCCAGGAGCAGGATGGTGCGGCCGAGTGCGCCCCGCTGCACCGCCAGCCTTCGAAGACCCGACAGGGTCATGGGCGCGCCAACCGGGGGGAGGCCGCGGGTGCGAACCTGCGCAGCCGCAGGCTGTTCGTGACGACGAACACCGAGGAGAACGCCATCGCCGCGCCGGCGAGCAGCGGATTGAGCAGGCCGAGCATCGCGATCGGGAGCGCCGCCACGTTGTAGGCGAACGCCCAGAACAGGTTTCCCTTGATGACGGAAAGGGTGCGGCGGGACAGCCGCACCGCATCGGCGACCACGAGCAAGTCGCCGCTGACGACGGTGATGTCGCTTGCCGCGATCGCCGCGTCGGTGCCGGTGCCCATGGCGATGCCGAGATCGGCGGCGGCGAGAGCTGCCGAATCGTTGACGCCGTCGCCGACCATGGCCACAACGTGCCCCTGCGCCTGCAGGGCGCGGATGACATCCAGCTTCCCCCGCGGTGTCACGGCAGCGTGCACGTCGTCAATGCCGACCTCGCGGGCGACCGCTTGCGCCGCGCCGCTGTTATCACCGGTCAGCAGCACCGGGCGGAGGCCCAGAGCTCGAAGGCGGCTGATGGCCAACGAACTTGATGGCTTGACGCTGTCGCGCACGGTGATCATGCCGCGAAGGGCGCCGTCCCAGGCGACGGCAACGACGGTCGAGCCGTTCGCCTCGTCATCCTCGACCAGCGAGACGTCGTCCGTACTGAGTGGGATGGACCAGGATTCGGAGAGCCAGCTCGCCGTGCCCGCCAGCACCAGATGCCCGTGGACGATCGCCTGCACCCCGTGACCGGGGTGGGAGGCGAACGACTCGACCTCCGCGAATTCGACCCCAGCGGCGTGAGCGTGCTCAACGATTGCGCGGCCGACGGGATGTTCCGATGGATGTTCGACCGCCGCGGACATCGCGAGAAGAGTCCCGGGGTCGGTATCGCCCACGGTCCGCGTCGAGGCGACCGTCATCGTCCCGGAGGTGACGGTGCCCGTCTTGTCGAGCACGATCGTGTCGACCACGCGGGTTTGTTCGAGCACCTGGGGGCCGCGGATGATGATGCCCAACTGTGACCCGCGGCCCGTACCCACAAGCAGGGCGGTCGGTGTCGCCAGGCCGAGTGCGCACGGGCACGCGATGATCAGGGTCGCGACCGCTGCCGTGAACGCCTGCTCGATCGTGCCGCCGACAACCAGCCATCCGACGAACGCGAGACCGGACAGGCCGATGACAACCGGCACGAACACGGCCGATACGCGATCGGCCAGTCGCTGGGCTTCGGCCTTGCCCGTCTGCGCGTCCTCGACCATCCGCGCTATTCGCGCCAACTCAGTGTCTGCGCCGATGCGCGTGACTTCGACGACCAGTCGCCCACCGACGTTGACCGTGGCCCCCACAACGCGATCTCCCGGGCCGACCTCCGCCGGCATGGATTCGCCCGTCAGCATGCTGAGGTCGACCGCGGACATCCCGTCGGTCACGAGACCATCGGTGGCGATCTTCTCGCCGGGGCGAACGACGAACGTGTCGCCGACGACGAGGGATGCCGCGGCCACTCGTGACTCGATGCCGTCGCGGATGATCGTGGTGTCTTTGGCTCCGAGTTCGAGCAGGGCCCGAAGGGCAGCTCCCGACTGCTTCTTGGCGCGGGCCTCGATGTACCGCCCGCCCAGGATGAAGACGGTGACAGCGGAGGCGACCTCGAGGTAGATCTCACTCGCACCCGAGCTCGCCGACGACAGCAGCATGAAGGTCATGTGCATGCCGGGCATGCCCGCCGTGCCGAAGAAGAGCGCGTAGAGCGACCACCCGAACGCGGCCACAACCCCGACGCTGATGAGAGTGTCCATGGTCGTCGCTCCATGGCGCAGGTTCACGGCTGCCGCTCGGTGGAACGGCCAGGCCCCCCACACGACCACGGGGGCGGCCAGCGTGAGCGCCAACCATTGCCAGTTCGTGAACTGCAACGCCGGGACCATCGACAGCAGCACGACCGGCGTTGCGAGCGATGCGGAGACGATCAGGCGGCGGCGGAGTTCGGCGGTTTCCCGATCGATCGGCGGCGCACCGCCATCCGCTTTCTCCACCAGCGGTGCCGGTTCGGCCGCCGTGTAGCCGGCGGCCTCGACGGCGGCGATGAGTGTTGAAACACCCACGCCGTCAGCTGTGACGCGGGCCTTCTCGGTGGCGTAGTTGACCGTCGCGGTGACTCCGTCGATGCGGTTGAGCTTGCGCTCGATCCGTGTCGCGCAGGAGGCGCACGTCATCCCCCTGATGTCGAGATCCACCTCGGTCATGCTCATGGCTAGACGGCGACCAAGACGTAGCCGGCCTCGGCCACGGCGTCGCGAACCTGATCGACCGGCACCGGGTGACTGCTGACGACCATGATGCGGGATGCCCCGCCCGCGTGCAGCTCTACGCTGACGCTGTCGACTCCCGTCAGGGCGGAAACCTCTTCGGTCACGCTGGCGACACAGTGGCTACAGGTCATCCCCTCGACGAGGTAGTGCTCCCGGATCATCTGGGCGCCGCGCTCCACGTGGATGGCATGCTGTGAAGCCGCATGTGAGTCCGTTGCGCACGCACACGCATGGTTCTTGTCGGTCAGGCCGAGATCATTGTCCATTGGGCTGGTGTTACACATAGTGGTTGCTCCTGAACCTGGTCGATGGGTGGTTGATGTGTGCCCTCAGGACCGCACGAGGCGGGCTATCGCGGCGGATGCTTCGCGGATCTTGTCGTCGGCCACGGCGCCGCCTTCGCGAGCGGCCTCGGCCACACAGTGGGCAAGGTGATCGCCCAGCAGCGCCAACGCCACATTCTCCAGTGCCTTCGTCGCTGCGGACACCTGGGTGAGAATGTCGATGCAGTAGGTGTCCTCCTCGACCATGCGGTGGATGCCGCGGACCTGGCCTTCGGCGCGGCGGAGCCGCTTCAACAGGTCCTCCTTGTCGTGTGCGTACCCGACCATGACGGCCCCTTTCATCGATACCCCTATGGGGTATCCAACCTATGAGTCGGGAAGTGTGTTGTCAAACCCGGAGTCCCCGTGAACGGGCGTCGCCGCCACGGCCCTTCTGCCTGGGCTCACGATGCGCCCGGAGGGATTTGAACCACCGACCTGTTGATCCGTGGTCGAAGGTCGTCTCCCCGGAACTATGCGGAAGTCGCCAGAATCCCCGCAAAACACCGGGACTGCGCGCGACTGCGATGCCGCGAGCTGACGACGATGTTCTCCACGTCTGGTGCGATGTGGGCACGCTCTCCAACGCGTACCTCGCCGCGGCAGGGAGGTCTTGCGTCAGTTCAGTCATCGCCGCCCACCTTCGTTGACACGACGAACTCGCTCCGGTCCCGGCGAGCGCAGCCCCACGCCGCATCCACCGCGAGATCAGACTCTTGATCGGTGGTCTCCTGGAACAGATTGCCGAACTGGGCTGCGCCGAGCCGAGTTCGGTCAATGCCGGTGCGCGACAGAGCCTTCGTCTCTGCATCGAGATCTCCTGGGTTGTCGACTGTGTTTCGGTCAGCCTATCCGCTGGAGAACATGTGATGTATGCTGTTTATGGCGTCCAGGCGCCGCTCCACCGCGACCCATCAAGGACGATATGAAGATCACGGGCTACCACCGTCTGCGTACCTACCGTGACTGGGGGCGCCCGGTCGGCGACGTCAACGGAACCATCGACTCCGGGGTGACGGAGGTGCCGATGGTCATCCTCGAAACCGATGAGGGCATCAGTGGTGTCGGCATCGGCTCCGATCACGGCATCGACGACCTCTTCCCCGCCCTCGAGGGTGAGGACCCGCGCGGCGTGTCCGCTCTCTACGACCGGATGCTCGCGCACGTGTTCAAGGCGGGCCACGGTGGTGCGACCTTCGGCGGCATCGGCACACTCGACGCCGCTCTCTGGGACCTGAAGGCGAAGGCGGCCGGCGAACCTCTCTGGCGCCTGCTCGGAGCGCGGGACCGATTCGTTCCCGGGTACGCGTCGGGGCTCGACATCGCGCTGGACGACGAGACACTCGCCTCCTTCTACCGCTCGATGGCCGAACGCGGATTCACCGCCGGCAAGCTGAAGGGCGGCCGCGACATCGACGCCGACATCCGCCGCCTCGGAATCATCGCCGCCGAACTCGGTCCCAACAGCGCCCGGCCCGCGCTCATGCTCGACGCCAACGAATCCTGGAACCTCAAGCAGGCCGTTCGTTACGTCTCGAGGATCGAGGAGACGCTCGACCTCACCTGGATCGAGGAGCCGCTGCGCCGGTGGGATGCCGCGGGCCATGCCCGGCTCTCGTCGAGCATCAAAGCCGCAGTGGCCACCGGCGAGAACCTCACCGGGCTCGAGCAGTACTCCGCTCTGTTCGACCAGGGAGCCGTCGACGTCGTGCAGGCGGGTGCGGTCTGGGGGGTCACCCACTTCCTGCGGGTCGCGTACGCGGCACATTCGCGCAACCTCCCGGTCAGTCCCGTCGGGCTGACGGCGAATCCTTCGGTCGCCCATGCCGCGGCATCCGTGCCCAACCACCTCTCGGCCGAAGTGCAGGATCTCGGAACGCCTTTCGGGATCTCCGTCGACGAGCACTACGCGGACGGCGGCATCGTGCTCGGGGACGAGCCCGGTGCCGGGCTCACGATCGACGAGCCGGCCATCCTGGCTGACCAGCGCCTCGCGCCGTGGATCACCGCCGACGGACCGCACGTGCGATCACCGCGCGCCGGGCTGCGCCTGCTCGCCGATGAGCCGACCATGGCGCCGCGCTGATGCAACTTCGACCCGGTCTCTGGCGCATCGAGGCGCCCCTCGGTGATCGATTCATCGCCATGTACCTGCTCGCGGGTTCCCAGCGTGCGCTGCTGTTCGACACCGGAATCACCGCGAGCGTCGAAGAGACCCTCCTGCCCTACCTCGAACGGATCGGGTTCGGACTAGACCGCCTCACCTGGGTGATCAGTTCGCACTGCGATTTCGACCACGTCGGCGGCAACGCGGCCCTGCTTGGGGCGGCCCCGCACGTCCAACTGCTCGCCGGTGCGCTGGACGTCCCCCTCGCCGAAGACCTCCAGGTGCTCATCGACGAGCGATACGGGGAGTTCCGCACAAGCGACGGCTTCGACGATCCGCCGGAGACCACCGCCTACATCCGCCAGGTCGCGTCGGTCGCCCCGGTGGCCGGGTCACTCGCCGGGGGCGAGACGTTCGACCTCGGGGACCGCATCATCCGGGTGCTCCACACTCCCGGTCACAGCGACGGCCACCTCTCCCTGTGGGACGAGACCAATTCCGCGCTCATCATCGCCGATGCCGCGCTCGGCGCCAGCGTGCTGACGGCGGACGGCCACCCGGCGTTTCCGCCGACCTATCGCGACACCGATCCGTATCTCGACACCGTGCGGCAGTTCAGGGGGCTCGCCCCCGGCCTGCTGCTGACCGCGCACTACCCCGTCTACGAGGGAGCGGCCGTGTCTCGATTCCTCGAGGAGACCGAGGCCTACACCGAGACGCTGGATGCCGCGCTGAATGCCGAGCTCGACCTCGCGGCCGTGCCGTTGACGAGTCTCGACCTCATCCACCGGATCGCCCCGCGAGTCGGCCAGTGGAGTGCCGGAGCCAGCGAGTACCTCATCTTTCCCGTCACCGGCAATCTCGAGCGCATGGTCGAACGCGGCAGCGTCACCGTGGGCACCGACGCCGGCGGCATCCGAACGTGGGCCCGCGCATGAGTCGCGTGCGAGTCGGGGCCATCGGCGCCGGCTGGTGGGCGACGAGCAACCACTTTCCCCTTCTTGCCGATCGCGACGACGTCGAGCTCGTCGGCGTCTGCGGACTCGGTCCGCAGCTCGGCGACGTGCGTGACAGATTCGGCTTCGGGCTCGCCACTGAGAGCATCGACGAGCTGCTCGATTCCGGCCTCGATGCGGTGCTCGTCACCACGCCCCACGACCTGCACTTCGATGTCGCGACTCGGGCGCTCGAACGTGGTCTGCACGTGCTGTGCGAGAAGCCGATGACCCTGCGTGCCGACCAGGCCTGGAGCCTCGTCGAAGCGACCAAGCGCGCCGGCACCCACCTTCTCGTCCCCTACGGCTGGAACTACAAGCCGTTCACGATCGAAGCCAAGCGGATGCTCGACGAAGGCCTCGTGGGGGACATCCAGTTCGCCGTCTGCACCATGGCCTCGCCGACGCGCGGGCTGTTCGGCGGGGACCCGACCCACATGCTCGAGCGCTGGAGTTCCGAGACGAAGCCGGAGCTCAGCACCTGGGCCGATCCGCGTCACGGCGGAGGCTACGCGCACGGCCAGGTGACCCACTCGTCCGCCCTCTTCTTCTGGCTCACCGGACTTCGAGCGGCGACCGTCGCCGGCCGGGTCGTCAACGCCGGTTCGGCCGTCGATCTGTTCGACGCGGCGGTCGTGCGCTTCGACGGCGGAGCGCTCGGTGCCCTCTCCGGCGCTGCAACCCTGGCGGACGGTGACAAATACCAGATCGACATCCGCATCTTCGGCAGCGAGGGGGTGCTGATGATCGACACCGAGCGTGAGCGGGTCTCGTTGAGCCGGTACGACGGGCAGCGCGTCGACGTCGCGATCGCTCCCGGCGAGGGCGACTACGAATGCCTCGTGCCCCCGGTGCGGTTCATCGAACTCATCACCGGCGCGAGCACCCAGAACAACAGCACCGCTGAGATCGCGGCTCGCTCGGTCGAACTTATCGAGGGGCTCCTCCGCTCGTCTGCTGCCGACGGCACGGAGGTGCGCGTTCATGACTGATGGGCGACACGCGACCGATGAACGAACCACCATCGATGAGGAGTCACGGATGAACCAACCACGGGGCGTGCTCACGGGCTACCGCGTCATCGACTGCACCATCGCGATGGCCGGTCCGTTCGCTGCGCAACGGCTCGGCGACCTCGGGGCCGACGTCATCAAGGTCGAGCCGACCGCCGGGGAATGGCAGCGCTTCGCCTCAGCGGGGGGCGCGAACGGAAACCGGATCAACGTGTCGTTCCTGTCCCTCAACCGCAACAAGCGCTCACTCGCGGTCGACCTGAAGTCCGAGGGCGGCAAGAGGGTGCTCTGTTCGCTGGTCGCGACATCCGACGTCTTCCTGCAGAATTACCGACCGGGCGTCGCGGCGCGCCTCGGGCTCGACTACGAATCACTGAAGGCGATCAACCCGGCGATCATCTATGTCTCGATCTCCGGCTACGGCGAGGACGGTCCCTACATCGACCGTCCCGGCCAGGACCTCCTCGTGCAGGCCATGTCGGGCGCAATGCTCTCGGCCGGTCGCAAGGGCGAACCGCCGAGCCCCGCCGGCCAGTACCTCGCCGACGCCGTCACCGCGTCGACCGCGTTCGAGGGGGTGCTCGCCGCTCTGCTGCATCGCGAGCGCACCGGGGAGGGCCAACTGGTGACGGTCAACATGCTGGATGCCCTGACCACCCTGCAGATGCAGGAGCTCTCGGTGTTCACGGTCGGCGGCATTCCGCAGGAGCGCGGCGAACAGCCCAACGCCCACGTCTACATCCGGGCTCCGTATGGCATCTTCGCGACCAGCGACGGCTACCTCGCCCTCGGCTTCGCCGACCTCGAAACTCTCGGCACCGTCATCGGGGAGCCCAGCTTCGCCGGCATGGTGCCGGAGGTCGACGGCTGGACGCGTCGCGACGAACTGTACGAGAAGACGGAAGCACGACTGCGAACAGACACCACGGCGAACTGGCTCGAGAAGCTGCTCGCCGTCGGCATCTGGGTCGGCCCGGTGTACAGCTACCAGGATCTCGTCGACGATCCCCAGATCGCCCACAACGGGACCTTCGTCGAATACGACCATCCGACCGAGGGTCTCATCAAGACGCCGGGCTTCCCGTACAAGTTCTCGGTGACGCCGCCGCGAATCGACCGGGGCGCTCCCCTGGTCGGACAACACAGCCGCGAGGTGCTCGCCGAGCTCGGACTCGGCACCGACGAGATCGACTCCCTCGTGGAGTCGGGCGCGGTCGCCGCCCAATGAACACCTTCGCCCCGGGGACAGACCAGATCACCGTCCAAGTCGACGGCGCGGTCGCCCTGGTCACGATCAACCGCCCCGAGAAGCTCAACTCCGTCACTCCCGCGATGTCCGCCGCTCTGGAGGCCTTCGCGGCCTGGGCGAACGAGGCCGACGAAGTGCGGGCGATCGTGCTCACGGGCGCGGGCGAGCGCGCGTTCTGCACCGGCAGCGACATCCGCACCCTCGACTCGTACGCGACGCCCTGGGACTTTCGCAATCGCCGCGATTACTGCGACGCGCTGCGTGAGCTGCGCAAACCGGTCATCGCGGCGATCAACGGATACGCGCTCGGTGGCGGGCTCGAAACCGCCCTCACCTGCGACATCCGAATCGCATCGACAAACGCGTCCTTCGCGGCCCCGGAGATCAAGCTCGGCTGGATCGGCGGTGGCGGGATGACCGCGCTTCTGGCCAATTCGATCGGGGCGAGCAACACCGCGCTCATGACGATGACCGGCGAACCGATCGACTCCGCTCGGGCCCTGTCCTGGGGCCTGGTGAGTGAGGTAGTCGCTCCCGAAGCCCTCCTCCCCCGGGCGTTCGAACTTGCCGCGACCATTGCGAGCCGACCGCCCATCGCCGCCGAGACCGCGAAGGCAAACCTCGCCGCGGCCTTCAACCTTCCCCTCGCGCAGGCCGTCGCGTATGAACGCGAACTGCAGGGGATCACCTTCGCCACCGCCGATGCCGACGAGGGTCGGGCCGCCTTCGCCGAAAAACGACCGGGCATCTTCACTCGCCGCTGATGCCACTCGCCGCTACAAGGAGCACTATGACCGAATGGACCGGAGGGGCTCGAGCAGCCCTCCCGCAGGACGCCGAATCCGCGACGCTGGTCGGACGGGTGTGGGATGCCGCGGCGCGCGGCCCGATCGTCGTGGCCGTTCGCGGCGACGACGCCTTCGACCTCAGCGCGACCTTCGCCACCATGCGCGACGTGGCGGAGAGCGAGCACCCGGCATCCGCCGTCGCCGACGCCGCCGGACCCCGCGTCGCGAGCATCGACGAGCTCCTCGCCAATACCGCCGCCGACGCTCGCGACCCCGGCGCGTCGTGGCTGCTCTCGCCCATCGACCTCCAGGTGGTCAAGGCGGCCGGTGTCACGTTCCCGGCTTCCATGCTCGAGCGCATCATTGAGGAGAAGGCCCGCGGGCGGGCCGACGCGGCCGAGGACATCCGGGCGACCGTGCTCGCCGCGCTCGGAGGCGAACTGAAGGATCTCGTTCCGGGTTCGCCGGAGGCGACACGGCTCAAGGAGGTGCTCGTCGCCGAGGGGCTCTGGAGCCAGTACCTCGAGGTGGGGATCGGACCGGACGCCGAGATCTTCACGAAGGCGCCCGTGCTCGCCACCGTCGGAACGGGGATCGACGTGGGCATCCGCTCCGATTCGGAGTGGAACAACCCCGAACCCGAGGTCGTGCTCGTCATCGACTCGACCGGTCGCATCGTCGGGGCGACCCTCGGCAACGACGTCAACCTGCGCGACATCGAGGGCCGCTCCGCCCTGCTGCTCGGGCAGGCCAAGGACAACAACGGATCCGCCGCGGTCGGTCCGTTCATCCGCCTCTTCGATCGCGGTTTCGACCTCGACCGGCTCCGTCGCGAGACGGTCACCCTCCGGGTCGACGGAGCCGACGGGTTCAGGATGGAGGCACAGTCCCACATGGCCCAGATCTCGCGGGATCCCGCCGACCTCGCCGCGCAGGCGCTCAACGAGCGGCACCAGTACCCGGACGGCCTCGTGCTCTACCTCGGCACGATGTTCGCGCCGACAGACGACCGCGGCCTCGCCGGGCAGGGATTCACCCATCACGTGGATGACGTCGTGCGGATCTCCTCCCCGGCCCTCGGAATGCTGGTCAACCGGGTGAAGCGCACCGAGACACTCGAGCCGTGGAGCTACGGTGTGCACGCGCTGATGACCAGCCTCGCCGAGCGCGGCTTGCTGACAACGAAGGAGCTCGCATGACGATAACGACGACGGACCCGGCATCGGGGATCACCACGGACACCGGGATCGAGGAGACGACAGACGACCAGGTCGCCCGCATCACCGCGGCCGCCGCCGCAGCCTTCGAACACCTTCGCGGCACCAGCCGCGTCTGGCGGGCCGGACTACTGCGTGCCCTCGCCGACGGGCTCGAAGCCGACCGTACCTCGCTCGTGGCGACGGCAGCCGCCGAGACCGGACTCGCCGCGACTCCGCGATTGGATGGCGAGCTGACGCGATCCGCGTTCCAGCTGCGCCTCTTCGCCGAGGCGATCGAAGAGGGCGGGTACCTCGAGGCCGTGATCGACCATGCCGGCGACACCCCGATGGGACCAGGGCCGGACATCCGTCGGATGCTCGTTCCGATCGGGCCCGTCGCGGTCTTCGGTGCGAGCAACTTTCCCTTCGCGTTCTCTGTGGCCGGCGGGGACACCGCGTCGGCACTCGCCGCCGGCAATCCCGTCGTCGCCAAGGCACACTCGTCCCACCCGCTGACGTCGAAGGCGTCCTTCGACTCGCTGAACGGGGCGGGGGCAGCGTACGGCGCTCCGGCCGGAACGATCGGGATCGTCTACGGGCAGCGCGCGGGAGCGCGGGTGGTCGCGGATCCCCTCATCGCGGCGGTCGGCTTCACCGGTTCACTGGGGACGGGCAGGATCCTTCTCGACATCATCGGCGAACGCGAGCGGCCCATCCCCTTCTACGGCGAGCTCAGCAGCCTCAACCCGTTGATCGTGACATCCGCCGCCCTCGCGGCGCGGGGAGCAGCCATCGCCGACGGTCTCTTCGCGTCGTTCACCGGCTCGGCCGGGCAACTCTGCACCAAGCCGGGCATCGCGTTCCTGCCCCGCGCGGCCACGGAGATCCTGGACGCCATGGTGACCCGGGCGAGCGCTGCCGCCCCGCAGCCGCTGCTCAACGAGCGGATTCACCAGGCGTTCGGCGAGATCCGCGAGCGACTGATCGAGGAGGGCAGGGCCGAGTCCCTGGTCGCGCCCCACTCCGGCGACGACGGGTTCTCCATGAGCCCCGCGGTGCTCGCCGTCGACGCGGCTGACCTGACCGAAGCGGTGACCGAAGAGGCATTCGGACCGCTCCTCGTGATAGCCCGCTATGACGACCTCGACGAAGTGAAGGCGGCGCTGAAGGCCATCCCTCACTCGCTGACCGCGACGATCCACGCCGAAGAACACGAGTGGGAGGCCCTCGGCCCGGTTCTCTCGGAGCTCGAGGACATGGTGGGTCGGCTGGTGTTCAACGGCTACCCGACCGGTGTCCGGGTCTCCTGGGGCCAGCACCACGGCGGTCCGTGGCCGGCGACGAACACCCTGCACACCTCGGTCGGCGTCACGGCGATCCGCCGTTTCCTCCGTCCGCTCGCCTGGCAGGGTGCTCCCGAAACCCGCCTTCCCGAGGAGCTTCGAGACGACTTCACCGGCATACCGAGGCGGGTCGACGGTGTTCTGCGGCTCGCTACACTGTTGAAATGAGTGAGCTCTCCGCCCCGGCGGGCCCGGCGGAACCCACCATTTTCGGATCCTCGCCGCAGCGCGCACCGGCCGCTCGGCTCGGTGTCGCCGTCGTGCACGACCTCGTGAACGCCATCGTCACCGGGGAAGTCCAGCCCGGCCAGTCGCTCCCGCCCGAGGGAGTGCTCGCCCAGCATTTCGGCGTGAGCCGCACCGTCATCCGCGAATCGGTCAAGCGCGTCGAGGAGAAGGGCCTCGTCACCATCGCCCAGGGCCGGGGCACCGAAGTCCTCCCCTCCTACAGTTGGAATCTGCTGGATCCGGTGGTGCTCTCCGCCCTCGTCGACAACGACGACACCATCGGGGTGCTCGATGAGCTCGCGGTCGTGCGCGGCGCTCTCGAAGGGTCGATGGCGGCTGCCGCGGCCGCGGAACACACCGATGAAGAACTCGCGACGCTGCGAGAGCGTCTCGAGCACATGAACGAGACGAAGAACGGCCGGGGATTCGACCAGGCCGATGTCGACTTCCACCTCACGGTGATGGCGATGTCGAAGAACCTCCTCGCGCAGAACATCACCAAGATTCTCTACACGCGAGCGAGGGAGAGTGCGCGCTTCGTCGGGGCGACGAGCGATGAGGCGATCCAATTGACACTCGACGAGCACGCCCGCGTGCTGCGCGCGATCGAACGCGGTGACATCGTCGCGGCCGAGAACGCGATGCGCGAGCACATCAGTGTCGCCTGGCAGCGTCGCCGCCTTCCCACCCACCGCAAAGGCTGACCGGCCAGAGTGCCTCCAGGGCGGCCGACACCAGCTCAGCGCGTGGGGCGCCGCGGGGCCGAGGTGCAACTGCTCGGGTCACAACGCGGTTTTGACCACAACTTTTTATGTGCGCCCGGAGGGATTTGAACCCCCGACCTATTGATCCGTAGTCAATTGCTCTATCCGCTGAGCTACGGGCGCATTGCCGGGCTTAACCCGGCCTGTCGACTATACCAGCGATCAGGACCGGCGCGAATCCGAGGCGGAGCGGGCCGGCGGCGCGGCGGCGTCAGGAGGTGCGGCGGCGATCACTGGGCGCCCGGTGGGATGCGACGTTCAGCACCGTGGCGACCACAAAAAGCACGCCGATCGCGTACCAGAGCGGTGGCCAGATCCGTGCGAGGGGCCACCAGTAGGACATCGAGATCCCGAGATAGAGCAGCATGTACGGCACGAAGATCGACCAGCGGATCGGGTCGCGCCACTGCACCTCTGCCAGGTATTCCACGGTGAAGCCGAAGACCGCCCAAAAGAAGAAGAACACACCACCGAGCCAGAGCCACCACTCCTTGCCCTCCAGCAAAAGAATGCTGCTCACCAGCACGGCCGGGACACTCATCACATAGATGACCCAACCCTGGCGCACCGCCGTATCGAATCGCCATCGCCGAACCGCGAAGTGCACCACCAGCGCACCCTCGAAGAGGAAGGCGGTCATCACGAAGAGGGCTTCGAACAAGTCCAATGCCGGCATGAGCCAATCCAATGTCGGATCACGCTCGACGGTAAGTGCCCAAGGTCCCCACCCCCAAAACGTCCGGGTACGTTCCCAATCCCGAGGGATGCTCCGCAAGCGCTTCAAATGGGGGCAGAATGGACCGGTGACTGTCGAATCGGACCTTTCCAACCTGCTGGCCAAGCTCAGCCCCGAGCGCGTGCCGGGGTCATTCGTCTTCGCGTCGGTGGGCTTCAGCGAGTCTCTCCAAGGCATCGAGCCGCTCGCGAGCGTGGTCGAGTCCGAGGGGCTTTCCGTCGTTCTGCGCCGTGAGGATGCCGACCGACTCGGGCTGCACTACAGCTTCGTGGCGGCCTGGATCACACTGCACGCCTATTCGGCGCTCGAGACTGTCGGTCTCACCGGCGCGGTCGCCGCCACGCTGACCAAGGCCGGGATCAGCTGCAACATGATCGCCGGATACCACCATGACCACATCCTCGTGCCCGAGAACCGGCTCGTCGACGCCCTGACTGAGCTTAAGGAGCTCTCGGAGTCGCACGGATTCTTGATGCACCCCTAGAGGCACCGCGAGAGCGCCCAGCATCCGTCGCGGCTCGTCGGTCGACCAGTGCGCAAAATAGCCCCGAAATCACGAGGATTTCGGGGCTATTTAGAGGTGCGGAGCCGGTGGGATTTGAACCCACGGTACCCTTACGGGTACTCCACCTTAGCAGCGTCGGCGACGTGTGCTGTGGGTGCAGAAAACGTGGTCACGTGCGGCCGAAACACCCTGGATTCGGGGCTGCCAGCAGGCGCTGGGACCCCCACGGGACCCTCGGCACCATTCTCGAAGTCGACAAGCACGAGTGTGGGGCTTGGCAGCGGCACCGGTGCTCAGCTCCAGGCCAGCGAATCCGGGGACCAGATCTTGCGAGGGACCTCGCCGCGCAGGACCGGGTCGATGAAGGCCCTCATGAGGTCACTCGCGAGGTCGACCGACCGGTGCTCGGCACAGTAGGGCACGTCCTTCGCCTCCTTGGCGTACAGACGACCCCAGGTCGGCGGGATCGTCAGCTCGGTGAACGGGATGAGCGATCGCACGCGTGCCTCCGCGTCGATGGCGTGCCCCAGCGAGTCGGCGCTCACGCCCTGCGTCGTGGCGATGACGACGAGATCGACAAGATCCTTCTCGCGGCTCGACGGCCGCCCGCTGTAGTCGGCCATCGTCGCGCAGACCTTGTCGGCGATCTGGTTGACGATCGGATAGAGGCGGTAATCGTTGCTCGGGAGCCGAGGCAGATCGAGACGGTTGGCTGGCGGAGTCACGGTGACTTCGTCCGTGATGATCGCTCCGACCACGAGGTCGACATGCAGTGGCTCCTTCTTGTCGGCGCCGATGTAGACGTCGAAGTCGACGCCGTAACCCTCGGTGTAGGTCTGCTGGTCGCCGCCGACGGCGGACTGGTGCTTCGTATAGACGAATCGGAAGAAGTCGCCGAGGTCGATGCGTGCGAGGCGGATCAGCTCGTCGAGGGCACCGTCCAGCGTGTTGTTGGCGCGGAAGAGGTCGACGTCGGTGGTGCGTCGGCCGGATGGGACTCGGGCGAGGACTCCGGTGCCGCCCTTGAGGAGCCATTCCGAGTCGTCGCGCTCGGAGAAGATGCGGCTGAGGAAGCGCCGGAAGTACTCCTGGCGAATCCGGTCCTGGGTAGACATGGTCCTGTCGGCGGCGAAGGCGTTTCGGGCAGCATCGCGGATGGCGGCCTCGACCGCGGCCGCACTCCTATACGGCTCGGTCATGTCTCAGCCTCCCCCGTCGCGGTCCTTGTGCGCTCCAGTGCTGCGGCAGACCGGGCGAGCTGCGTCCAGTCGATCGCCTTCGTCTGTGCAGAGAGAGTCGCTTTCACATCTTGAAGCGCGGTCGCGCCGATCAGAGCAGCGAGCTCTTCCGTTGGCATTTGCTTCAGATAGTTCCGTGCGACGAGCGCGCCCATGCCGTCCAGCGACGCGATCTGCTTGGCGATCGCCTCGCGGTCGATTCCGGCAATCACAAGCAGCTGATCGAGTAGGGCTACGCCATCACCCTTACGGTGGCCGTTGCGTTCCGCCAGCGGGGCCAGGCGACGGCCAAGCAGTTCGAGATCGAGCTCGGACTTCCGGCTAGCGTCACGCAGTGCATCGGCGACGATCGACAGGTCCGTTCGGTCCTCGACGAGGTCGGCGATCGTGCGTTCCGCCGTCGTCACGGGCAGTCCGTCGCGGATCGTGACGTCCTCCTCGGGCAGGTCGCGTCGACGGTAGTGGAGATCGGCACGCTGAGTTTGACGACGGACCGGGGTGGTCAGCTCGGTGCGGTTCGAACGAAGGTCGCCAATATCGTGCAGCCACGCGGCGGTCTGCCCGGAGATCACGACACCGCGATGCCCATCGTCGAGGCGCTCGCTTGCCAGGCGCGCGGGATCGCTACTGAGCCACGCCGCGCGCACGTCGAGGTAGGCGCCACTAGGTGCACCAGCATCCTTGTAGACGCCGTGCGCCAGCCGGACAAGATCGCCACACTCGGTGAGGCGCGAGAGGTCGAGTCGGCTCACTCCGCGCGTGGCGGCCTGGGCCGAAGTGAACATGCCCCATTGCGAGGCGGACACTTCGGCCAGTTCGCGGAGTGCGTCCCGGGCTTTCATGCTTGAATTGTATCACTCAGGACGATACTAACCAAGATGAAGATGCGCCAAGAGTCCGAGTGGGCCTGTGTACGGTCCATGCCGTCATCCGATCGGGACGCCCACCATCATCACAGACTCAATTCGTGATCCGGCCCACTCCGACCGCTTGCGTCGCGCCCGAAGCTGGTCACATCGGGCCGGCGCAGGACACGCTGGCGTCGTCGCTCGGTGGCGACCTTGATGAGTCGGGCGGCCTGGTCGATTGGCAGACGCTCGATCGCAGCGAGGGATCGGCGGGCGGCCGCTGCCTTCATTCCGTACAGCGTGGTCTGCGCACCGGTGCTGGCCCGGGCGAGGTGCTCGGCGGCCTGGATCTGCTGCCGAAGTCTCGCCTTCGTGGCATTGACGAGCCGCACGGGTCCATCCGCCGCGAGCCCGGTCACGGCCTCGCGTGCGGCTGAGGTCGCAGAGTCAAGACCCCGGTCGGCGCGGTCGCGCTCAAACGCGGCGACGAATTGATCTCGAGCGTCGTCCACGTCGCGGGCGACGATGTGGAGGCGGTTGGCGTCGCGGCCACGGGTCATACCGACATAGACGCCGGAAGCATCGAGTGCGTCAGAGAGGACGGTATGCGATTCGTCCACGGTCACGCCCTGCACCCCGTTGGCGGTGGAGGCGTAAGCCAGATGCGCGTAGTCCGTGACGTACTCGCCGGGGAGTCGGACAGTGCGCTGCCGCTTCCGGCCGGTGGCGTTCTCCTTCGCCCATACTGACCCGTCGGTCTCGACGGCCTGCACAGTCCAGGTCTGCCGGTTTGCCACCTGCACCGTGCTGTCGTTCTTCCGGGTCTGGATCAGATCTCCCGCGCCGATGGCGAGCCCGTCGCTGCCAGTGGTGGTGCGTGTATCGTCGGCCGCGCCCTTCTGAACCCGCTCATCGCGGATTCGCTCGTTCAGCTCCCGCGCCTCGTCGTTCGTTGCCACCGCGATTGCGTCCCCATCCCGGGCGGCATGAGCGATGCTCTCCTGCGCAACCTCCATGCTCTCGTGCAGAATCACCAGGCCGAGCGCGTGCAGCCGGTCGAAGAGCAGCGCCGGGTGCTCGCCGGCGCGCATCCGCACGGTGAGTTCCGCGTACCCAGGATCGGTGAAGCGATGCACGGTCGTCATGTCGAACACCCTGGGTGAGAGTTGCGCCGCAATCTCGAGCACTCCGCCGCGGCCGACGGCGGCCAGTTGCGCCCGGTCCCCGACCAGAGCCACCGTGGCGCCGGCCTCGCCCGCGACAGTAAGGAGCGCGACGGCGGTGTCTTGGTCGAGCATGCCGGCCTCGTCCACCACAATTCGTTCGCCGCGAAAGAGCCGCGCGCCGGCGCCGGGTCCGCTGTAGGTCGCGCCCGTGCCGGGATCGGTGTCTCCGGGGGAGAGTCGAGTCCAGACTCCGTCGCGGTTCCACCGCCACCCGTGCTCATAGACGAGCTTCGCCACGCTCTCGGTGACGACATCGAGTTCCTGGTGGGCGACGTCGGCAGCCTTCTTTGTCGGCGTCACTATGCGGACCAACCGCCCCGCAGCGGCGGCGGCTTCGATCGCCACCCCGAGCATGGTGGTCTTGCCGGCCCCGGCGGCAGCTTCGATGACCACGAACGGGTCAGCGGAAGCGACTGCGGCGGCCGCTTGCGCCTGCTCGGGGTCCAGCCCGCGCCGCCGCGCCATGCTCGCCACGCCGGGCACGGCGCGCGGGATGGCGCTCGCGCTCGTGGCCAGCAAGTCGCGCAGGCGCGTCTCTACCGCAACGACATGCACCGAGGTCAGGTGCGCCACATGCTCGGGGCACGCACTGTGCAGCGGGAGCACTGACAGGCAATCCTCTGCGGCCAGCCTGGTCGCCATGGCAATGATCTCGCGCAACGCCGCAGGTTCCGCGCGCACCCCGGCCTCGGTGACGATCTGCGTGACGTGTTCCTGGATGTTGTGCACCGTCCACGTCGATGCGCCAGCCGCGCACCGGTCGAGCGCTCGGCTCGCTACCTGTTGCACGCTCAGCTCATCCAGCGACGATGCCGGGGTCACCGCAAACCGCTTTGGGTCCGGGGTGTAGCCGGCTTCATCCAATTCGATCCGCCAGGAGGACTCGTGGCCCAGCTTCGATGGCTTCTTCTGCGGGCGCTCGTGATCCCACGCCATCGCAGTAAGCCGGGACGTGACGGTCGGGCCAGGCTCCTGCCCGGGATGCCCTGCCCGCCAATCCGCCTCGAACGTGGCGAGGTTGCGTGCAACCTGCTCACCCCGCTTACTCATCATCGCGTTGAACTTCTTCAACTCCGCGACTTCCCCGGTCACCGGATCGAGGGTCAGCCCGTGCTGGTCGAGGACGTTGGCGAGCTGCGGG